>CAZJLX010000437.1:0-2764 GCA_964546545.1 uncultured Ignavibacteriaceae bacterium
AAAACTTTCGATTGACTCATCCGGCCCTGATATTTCAATCAACACTCCGGAATTTGTGTTGACGACATATCCGGACAAATTATATGCTATCGCCTGATTGAATATGAAGGGGCGAAATCCTACTCCCTGGACCCGTCCCCGGATTTCAATTTTGACATTCTTTCTTTTTCCGGTAATTTGCAAACCGGCACCTCTCTTTATTGGGCCAGTTCCACGCTTTCCAGAATAATATCCTGCGCGTGCGGATCATTCATCTCTTTTGATTCGATGATCTCCAATGTGGCCTTTTCCGCAGCCGTTCCTTTGGTAGCCTCATAAAAATGTTCTTTGAAATGTTCCGACGAAATGTGCGACAGTGCCCCCAGTCTAATCGTCGCTTTGTTGATTTTGGCACTATTGTTTTCGTTGGATATCGACTCCAGCTTCTTCATGATGTCTTTCAACAGTGACAGTTCATGCATAAAATATCCTCTTACATATTCAGGCTTTCGATTATTTCGATGATTAATATTTGGGCCGCCTGCTTCACCGACGGACTCAGCTTATTGCCCGCTTCGAAATTTCGGCCTTCAATGCCAAAGACAACCATTTTGCGAGGAAGCATATTCAGAGTTTTTCCCAGTTCGATCGTCCCGGGTATGGTAAACGAGTGAGTCGAATAGGCCGAAAAGTATTCTTCCGGGATATTTTCGGCGAGACCGTCAAACCGGTGTAAAAAACCGGCCTCGCGCCCGGAACAGACCGCATCAATCAGTATCACCTGCTCCCGTTTGTCCCAGAGATCAAGCAACGACGTTCCATCGCTGATACCGTTTATAACCGAAACATTTCTGATTTTCTCCCTCTCGATTCGGCGGGAGACATACAGTCCCACGGCGTCATCGCTCCGGTAACCATTGCCGACACCGACAATCAGAGTCTCGGCAATGTGATTTGTATCCGGCATTGGCTAATCCCTGATGATTTTTAGCTTCAGGAAATGACAGGAGCATGATATACAGGGGTCATAATTTCGAATGGTCTGTTCGCAACGCCAGGTTATTTTTTCGTCGGAAAGATGAAGATTGTTCTCAACGAACTGGCGCAAATCATTTTCGACGGATTTCTGATTCTGCGACGTTGGCGGGATGATTCTCGCCTCCTGAATTAATCCCTCGCGGTTGATTTTATACCGGTGATATAATATACCGCGCGGCGCTTCGGTGCATCCATACCCGACTCCTTCTTTGGGAGGACAGTCAACGTAAGCACTCTCCGGCGGTTCATAGTTCTTAATAAGCCTTATCGCTTCTTCGCAGGCAAATACGAGTTCGACAGCGCGAACAATAATGCTTTTAAATGGATTGGTGCACGATTTGCCAAGCCCGGCTTTTTTGGCCGCTTTACGCGCCGAAGCCGGAAGTTTTTCAAAATTATTATGATACCGCGCCATCGGACCGACCAGATAATCGCCCCGATCCATGACGCGCGAGTGAAGAGAGGTGGAATGTTTTACCTGGTATTCTTCGAAAACTTCCAGAAATTTGCCAGGCGGGATGTCGATCCCTTTATTGGAAACGATATTTCCCTCGCATAGAGGATATTCGTCGGGATGGCTTAAGGAAACAAACTCATAGTCGCGCTCCAGGTCGGGAAATTCGAATCCCGCAATCAACTCGACGGCGGCCAGAGAAGTTTCCAGTGCCCATTTCAGAGGCTCGATAAATTCATCAAATTCATTTTTATCCGGGACTTTATAAAATCCACCGACTCGCACATTGATGGGATGAATCTCCCGCCCGCCAAGTTTAATCATCAGGTCATTGCCAATCTTTTTCAGCTTGAGGGCTTTTTTAACAATGTCGGGATGATCTTTGGCCATCCTGACGGCGTCTTCATATCCCAGAAAATCGGGAGCGTGAAGCATAAAAACATGTAGCGCGTGCGATTCGATCCATTCCCCGCAGTATAGCAGGCGCCTCAAATCCCGAAGCGGTCCCTCAACTTTGACGCCGCAAATCTGTTCCATGGCATGCGACGAACTCATTTGATAGGCAACCGGGCAGATACCGCAGATTCTGGCTGTGATATCAGGGGCTTCGGTAAATTTTCGATTTTTCAGAAGCCCTTCAAAAAAACGAGGAGGTTCAAAAATATTAAATCGCGACTCGACTATTTTATCATTCTTGATTTTGACTAACAGCCCGCCTTCACCTTCGACTCTGGCCAAGTAATCGACTTTGATCGTTCTATTTTTCATGTGCTTCGCTCTCTTTTCGGAACGGTTCGGAAAAAGCGTTAAAGCCCCGGAAATGCCGGACGATATCCTCATCGGACAAATCCATTTTTTCCAATTGAGCGGCCAGCGCAGAAGTATTGGGTTCCTCCATAGGTCCGAAGCAGCCGTAACAGCCGCGATTATATGATGGACATATAGCCCCGCATCCGGCCAGAGTTACCGGTCCGAGGCATGGCATTCCATGCGCCACCATCACACAAATATTACCTTTTCTTTTACACTCCTGGCAAAGACAATGTGTGGGTATATTCGGTTTCCGGTTATTTAACAACGCATTTAAAACTTCAATTAGCAAATATTTATTAATGGGACAGCCATACAGTTCAAAATCAACGAAAACATGATCGCTAATAGGCGTTGATTTATTGAGTGTCTTAATATATTCAGGATTTGGATAGACAATCCTGATATATTCATCGACATCATTAAAATTCCTGATTGCCTGAATCCCCCCTAAAATTGCTGATAAATTGCCGTATCCCCCAA
>CAZJLX010000438.1:0-2761 GCA_964546545.1 uncultured Ignavibacteriaceae bacterium
GCCGCGAATCATGCCGCCCGCGACGGTCAGGTTGGTGTGCGGATCGATAAGAATTACTGCAAAGGATGTGAACTGTGTGTCTCTATCTGTCCTATGCAGATTCTAACGATGTCGAAAGATATCAATTTAAAGGGTTACTTTTACGCGGTTTTAAAAGAGCCGACCAGATGTATCGGTTGCCGGATGTGCGCGATTACCTGCCCTGATGTTGCCATAGATGTTCACACGCATGGAACCACTTTTCAATTATTCGAGTATTGACGGAGTTAAAATAGATGGCCAAGAAATTGATGAAAGGAAATGAGGCGATAGGCGAGGCGGCCATTTGTGCCGGAGCGATAAATTATTTTGCTTATCCGATTACGCCTCAGTCAGAGGTCGCCGAATATCTCTGCTGGCGGCTTCCAGAAGTCGGCGGCGTTTTTGTGCAGGCCGAATCGGAAGTTGCCGTCGGCAATATGCTTTTTGGCGCCGCGGCCTCGGGCAAACGAGTCTTTACCACTTCATCAAGCCCGGGTATTAGCCTGATGCAGGAAGCGATCTCCTATATGGCGGGTGCCCATCTACCGGTCGTTTTAATCAATATCATGCGGGGCGGACCCGGCCTGGGCGGCATCCTTCCAGCTCAATCCGATTATTTTCAGGCCGTCAAGGGCGGCGGTCACGGTGATTATCGGGTAATTGTCCTGGCTCCGGCCTCGGTGCAGGAGGCGGTCGATCTGACTATTCTCGCCTTTGAGCTGGCCGATAAATATCGCGGCCCGGTAATGCTCATCGGTGACGGTATGATCGGCCAGATGATGGAGTCAGTCGAATTCCCCGAAAAATATCGAGATCAAAATAATCCCGAGGATAATGACTGGTGCTTAACCGGCGCGAAGGATCGTCCGTCACGAATTATCAAATCGCTTTTTCTGGATCCGATGAAACTGGAAGAGAATAGTTTTCTTCTCGCCGATAAATATAAAGTTATTAAAAGGGATGAAGTCCGTATCGAGCTGTATAAAGATTCCGACAAAAATAGAATAATGATAGCCTCTTACGGCACTATGGCCCGGATATGTCAGACCGCGATTGATGAACTCGAAACCGAGGGTATCTCGGTCGGTCTGTTCCGACCCATTTCGCTCTTTCCGTATCCTGAAAAAGAGATCTACAAGGAAGCGACTAAAAAGAATATCGAGAAAGTCCTGACGGTCGAGATGTCGGTCGGGCAGATGGTCGAGGATGTCGAACGCTGTCTGATGGGCCAAAAAGAGATTGATTTTTACGGGCGCACCGGGGGAATTGTCCCGACGCCCAATGAAATTAAGGATAAAATTCGCGAAATGCTGGGGGTAACATCCTGAACCGGATGCAAAAGAGGATAATATGTCAACAAACCCAACTGTAATATTCGAGAGACCGAAGGCGCTCAGCGAAAATATTACTCATTATTGCCCCGGTTGTACACACGGTATCATTCACCGTCTGGTGGCCGAATCGATCGATGAGTTGGGCCTTCAGGGAAAAACGGTTGGGGTTGCGCCGGTCGGATGTTCGGTTCTGATATATAATTATTTCAACACTGATTTTCTCGAATCGCCGCACGGCCGCGCCCCGGCGATGGCGACCGGATTCAAACGGGTCCGACCCGATATGATTGTTTTTACTTATCAGGGTGACGGTGATCTCGCTTCGATCGGCATGTCCGAAATAGTGCATGCCGCTAATCGCGGTGAAAAAATTACGACCATCTTCGTTAATAACGCCATTTATGGTATGACCGGCGGGCAAATGGCCCCGACTACTATGCCGGGTCAGAAAACGACGACCTCACCGGCGGGACGTGATACCGACCTCGCCGGTTTTCCGATTAGAATGGCCGAACTTCTCTCGACTCTCAGGACGCCCTCGTTTATTGCACGCACTTCGGTGCATACTCCTTTGCATACAGTACATGCCAAGCGGGCCATTAAAAAAGCTTTCCGCCTGCAAAAAGAAGGTGTCTGTTTTTCTCTGGTCGAAGTCCTCTCCACCTGTCCGACCAACTGGGGTATAACGCCGACCAATGCGATCGATTGGCTGGTCGATAATATGATGCCGTACTATCCGCTCGGAATATTTAAAGATCCCGAAAAGGAGGCGAGCAAGTAATGACCGGGCAGTTGGCAGTAGTCTTTGCCGGTTTTGGAGGCCAGGGTGTTATGACGGCCGGGCAGTTATTGGCCTATGCCGGTATGGAAGAGGGCAAACAGGTTGTCTGGATTCCATCATACGGCCCGGAGATGCGCGGTGGCACGGCCAACTGTACGGTGGTCATTTCGGATAAAAGAATCGGCTCACCGATTATAAATAATCCTCTTTCGGCCTGTGTTTTTAATCGACCATCTCTGGATAAATTCGGTTCAATGATTCGCAAAGATGGTATTCTTCTGATTAACAGTTCTCTGATCGATGTCACATCCGAACGCGATGATATAACCGAGCTTTTAATTCCGGCCAATGATATCGCAATAAAGCTGGGTTCTCCCAAGGTAACCAATATGATTATGCTGGCCGCCTTTGTTGAAACGACTGATGTCGTTTCTTTTGATACCCTAACCGAAATGCTTCGCCAGAAATTGGGCGGACGAAAAAAAGACCTGCTGGAAATTAACTATAAGGCTTTTAAAGAAGGCCGTAAGCTGGGCAAAAAGGTCAAGGTGTGATGAAAGATCCGAAACATGATATGAAGAAGATCAGGGAAGTAATCGGGCGCTCTCCCGCTCAGCCCGGTTCG
>CAZJLX010000439.1:0-2759 GCA_964546545.1 uncultured Ignavibacteriaceae bacterium
CAGCGGTCGGTGTGATAAAACCGCCGTCATATCCAAGCCTAAAAAACGAGGCCTTTATGTCGACAGCATAATAATTGGCATAAAGCCACAGGGTATCCATCGTGCCACACTTATCTGATTGAAAACTTGGAAGCAGAGAAATTTTAGGAGTGCCATAGGTGAAACTCCAGGAATAGGTGCAGGCATCATCATTAAGATTACCGGCGTCGTCAACGACCTTGAAATAAATAGTGTGCGGTCCTTCAGATAAACTCGGCACCGTCCAGTCTATGGTTGTATCAGAGCTCTCAGAATTGTAGGACCACAACTCCAACCAGGTTCCTGAGCAATCATCAATCTGGTAATACCCGCGATCCAAGCCAATATTATCGTCAAAGGCAATCGTTAATGTCGGCAGAGAATTGTAGATATTTCCCGAATCCGGCAAAATAACCATGACGGTAGGTGATATACAATCAATCTGAAGAGATGCTCCAGTTGTGGAATGAATTATCTCCTGGTTATCAGAATCGCGCAGGCTGGAACTATCTATGTTTATCCCTGTTAATCCGCCTTCAGTGTCCGTATCAGAATAATAGACCAGACCCAAAATTGAACCCGGTCCATCGAAACTACTGGTCAGTACAGCGAGGCTAATCGAGACTGAATCCGAATATATGTCATAATCAAGGAAAAAATTACCAGGCGGATCAAGAGCAGGCCCTTTTAAAATGTCACCAATAGTGATGAATGTGCCATCATATGAGACTTTCAAGAGAGCGGCTTCAAGATTCTCTAATTCTTCACTTACATAAATCCAGAGCGTGTCTTCTTCTTCACACTTATTCAACTGGAAATCCGGAACAAGGGAAAGCTGAGGAACTTGCGCCATAGACATTGAGCCCATCAATGCCATAACAAAGAGATAGAATAACCATATAGCAATCTTAGTTTTCATATTTTCCTCATATGTTAAAATCCCTCAAGCAAACATGTTCCGTCAATTGAAACATAATTATCTTACAACCTTTTTCAATTCCAGCCGGTGAGGAGATTTGTCTATTCAAAATCACAGCTGATGAGAAAAACGTCATACAAAATCACTTCCTAAAAGGTTGATAGATGCATTGATGTATCCTTTTACCAGCCTTATAAAATTATATAGGAGCGCCGGATAAAAATCCAGCGCCCCAATGTGTTAAATCGTCACTTCAGTAAAACCATCTTCCTGGCGGCACTGAAATCACCAGATTTCATCCGGTAGAGATAAATGCCACTCGCAACATCATAGCCGGCATTATTTCGGCCATCCCAAACGACTTCGTGGATCCCGGCCTGCTTAAACTCATTAACCAGCGTCCGGACCACTTGACCTCGGATGTTATATATCTTCAGACTAACTTCTCCTGCTTTAGGAAGCTGGTAAGCAATCTGCGTAATCGGATTGAATGGGTTAGGTATGTTCAGACCAAGTTCATAATGGGCTGGAATGCCGGCAACCATTTCGTAGCCACCCGCATCCTGTTCCGTTAACAGTTTATGGTTCTCGCTGTCACGCAAATCAATCAGGTCGAAACCTAATGAGACATTGCCCGCTTTCAATAACCGGAAAGTCAGCGTGGATATCTCTCCGGAACCGCCGATAGATATATCTCCGCCTAATAGAGCCAGACTCACATCTATAGAACCATCAACATCTGTGCCATCAAAGAATATCGGATAAGGAGTATCCTCAAGCTGATCACCTTTCGTAATTCCAACAAGTTCGAGAAGATCAGGCTCGTATGGAATCACCAGATGGAGACCTTTTACCGTTCCCGGATTGTTCCTCAGTATCACACGCACTGGAAACTCTTCGCCGACTTTCAGATCACCTGTCGGCAATCTAAGGGAAAGAGCCAGCGGTCCCGAGACTTTCTCATCCGCAAATATAGGAGCGATTTTCATGTGGTCATCAACCGCGTTGAAGTTGATGGCAAAAATGACCAGATCTTCAAACTGTATCTGGTTATCTGTAGTTGGTATTCCTTTGGGACTACCACTATATGTCGGACCGATATCCCATTCATTATTGTAACCCGGGCCAGACTCAACGGAGTTATAAGCGTTTGAAAATGTGGTGAGATCCTCGTAGTATACATTTCCATTGCCACTTATATCAGCCAGCCAGTAGTTCGTGGCGCGACCCTGCTGGGCCGACGTCGCCACCGAGTAATTCCCGGCCAAATCATATGAGAAGATGCTGTAATAGTAGACATTTCGCGGCATTGTCGTCGTGTTGTTGGTATCTCTGTAAATCTCCAGGGGACCCTGATAAACCAGGTCACCTTCGGTCTCATCGGCCGGATAACCAATGGCCGCGCCGCCGTCATCATATTCAGGATAGGCGCCCACTCCCCACGGATTACGTCGGATTTCAACACCCGCAAAGGTGGCATCGCCTGTCGGATTAGTCCAGCTCAGTTTGCACTTCTCATGGCCCGGCGTAATCGTGAAGGCTGTCGCGGCGGCGGGTGGACTGATATCCTTGAAAAATTGCCAGCTTATCTCACCGCCATCGCCTGCAACATTATCCACATCGTCATCGACCATGAAGTAAACTGTATGTGTCCCCTCGGCCAGCGCGCCAAAACCTGGTAATGTCCAGTCGTCATCGTTCCACGTAGCACCCGACACATCGGTAAACAGCGAAATCCAGCTTCCAGCCCCAAATCCGTCTATCTGGTAGAAACCGTCATCCAGATCGCAATCGTCTGTAAAACCAAAGGTGCTGAAAACCG
>CAZJLX010000440.1:0-2747 GCA_964546545.1 uncultured Ignavibacteriaceae bacterium
TGAATGGTCTGCCCGTGATTTGGCTAATGCCGGGATTATTGCCGCTCTGTATGCTGCTCTGACCGTAATCCTGGCGCCTATCAGTTATGGTGTTTATCAGATTCGAGTAGCCGAGATATTGACGGTTCTGCCATTTATTTATTCCCCGGCAATAGTCGGGCTTTTCGTCGGCTGTCTGGTAGCTAATATTTTCGGCGGTAACGGACTTCAGGATATAATCTTTGGATCACTATTTACTCTCTCTGCCGGCTATCTGACTTTCCTCTGCTCTAAAATCAAAACAAACAAACTTGGCCTCGTCCTGGCACCATTGGCACCCGTTTTAATTAATGCTTTTGGCGTAGCGGTTTATCTGGCACCTATTACCGGAATGTCCTACTTGTTTGTGGTGCAAATGATTGGTGTCGGACAATTGGTCGCCTGCTATATGCTGGGGGTACCGTTTTTGCTGTTTATGATTTCAAAAAGATCATTATTTTTCAGGGCGGCCATCGAAAGCGAATGATAATTTAATTCCGATATATTCAGGGAAATGTTATGAATAACGCATTGATCATATTCGAGGATAATAATTGCACCGATTTTTATCCGCTGACCTATATGCGGCCGGTCTATTTCCTGCGGGCCGGAATCCGTAACCAGTTTGAAAAGATTTTCGGAAACTTCGAGGGCTATAAACCTTTTCTGTTTTGTCGTCCCGAGATTGCCGAGCTGACGGCCGAACAGACTAAATTCCCGGTCAACAGCTTTAAAGATGAAAATTTCGATGAATTGATATTTATCAATGGCCGTCTCAGGATTAATAAAGATTTTGCTGACGCGGTGAAGCGCGCCGGCAAAAATGCCATCCTGTATTCCGGCCAGGATATCGCCGCCTTTAAAATGATCGATAAACCCAAACCTGATGAAATCGCCATGCTCAATGAGGGCGACCTCGGTCAATTTTTGGAAAAATTAAAGACCCGGGCACAGACGCTGGAAATCGAATTACCAATGTATAATTATCTCTGGGATTTTGTCGCGGCCATTGACGGGGAGATTGAAGAAGATTTTGAGTATTTTAAAAAACAGCCGGATAGTAACGGCTTTTTAAAAGATGGTGAAAAGTATACTTCGCATGGCTTACCGGTCAATGGCGTCGAAGTCCTTAGTCCCGGAAATATGTTTATATCGCCCGATGCTGATATAATGCCGGGGGTTGTTTTGGATGCGACCGATGGACCGATTTTTATCGGTTCTAAAGTTAAGATCGAACCCAACTCATATATCATCGGACCGACCTATATCGGCAAAGACAGCATGGTTGTCGGGGGTAAAATAGCCAAAAGCTCTGTCGGCTCGGTCTGTCGAATCGGGGGAGAGGTCGAGGCGAGCATTATTCAGGGGTATTCCAATAAATATCATGCCGGCTTTATTGGTCACAGCTATCTCGGTGAGTGGATTAATCTGGGCGCGATGACGACCAATTCCGATCTGAAAAATAATTACTCAAAAGTGAAATCATCGGTCAACGGGGATCTGCTAGATACAGGTTCTTTGAAAATCGGGTCGTTCATTGGCGACTACACCCGAACCTCAATCGGCACTTTACTGAATACCGGAATTAATATCGGAATTGTCTGTAATATTGTTGCCAACGGTCTGGTCATCGACCGCGAGATTTCCCCCTTTACCTGGTATCAATTTGAGAACAAATCATTATATAATATTGTCAGAGCCGAGGAAACCTTAGAGGAAATGATGAGGCGGCGTCAGGTCGAAATGACGATCCCGCAAAAAAAGCGGCTTGAGGAATTATTCAATACAGAGAAACAGAAAAAAGAGGATAAAGAGGAATTGGCGGATAATTGAAATAAATAAATATATTCAGTGGAAAAATATTCTGTCGATACTTATATTATGCGGCTTGATATGATGATTGCTTTGAGAATACAACTTATGGTGTGGGGGTTATAAATGCCGGAATTCAGGAAGGATCCGATAGTTGGTCGTTGGGTGATTATCTCAACCGATCGCGGTAAAAGACCGTCGAGTTTTGGCAATATACCCAAGCATGAAGAGCCTAAAATGTGCCCTTTTTGCCCCGGCAATGAAATTAGTACACCCCCTGAAGTTTTGGCTTTTCGCAAGGCCGGTACTGAGCCGAATAAGCCGGGCTGGTTTTTAAGAGTCATTTCGAATAAGTATCCCGCCCTTCGGGTAGAAGGGGAACAGGGCCGCGAGCCGAAGGGTATTTATGATAAAATGAACGGCGTTGGCGCTCATGAGGTAATTATTGAAACCTCAAATCATGCTCTTGATCTGGCCGACCTGCCTGTTAATGAAATTAAAAATGTTTTCTGGGCTTTTCGAGAAAGAGCGCTTGATCTGCAACGCGATCGTCGATTCAAGTATATTTTAATATTTAAAAATCATGGTGAAGCGGCCGGCGCATCTTTGGAGCATAGCCATAGTCAATTGATCGCCACCCCGATTATTCCTAAAATTGTCGAAGAAGAAATTGCGGGCGCCCAACGGTACTACGAATTTAAGGAACGCTGTATTTTTTGTGATATTATCCGGCAGGAACTGACCGATCGCGAAAGGATCGTTAATGACTATGGTGACTTCATCGCTTTTGCTCCGTTTGCTTCGCGATTTCCGTTTGAAACTTGGTTAATGCCCAAGCAGCATATCTCTCACCTGGTCGATTTTTCCGATGATATCTATCCTTATCTGGCCGAAGCGGTTAAAGATGTTCTCAATCG
>CAZJLX010000441.1:0-2744 GCA_964546545.1 uncultured Ignavibacteriaceae bacterium
TATCCCGAATCGCCCTATGGATATTATGGGCGGGCGCTTTTTAATTATAAAGAGAATCTGGTTTATGAAGCAATTAATGAAGCGTATCATGCTCTCCAGAAGGATTCGCTTTTTTTGCCGGCGCTTATTTTAAACTCCAAATTGGCGCTGGACGTCAATCGCCCGGATCTGGCCTATTATTTCGCGGTAATGTATCAGGAGAATGGCGGCGATCCGTTAGACGGATCTGTGGCCGAATTCAATGCGCTGCTATTTGCCGGCAAGTATTCAGATTGTCGCCAGCTTTTGGAAAATCGTTTTGTCCAGGTTCCCGGCGGTTCCGAGTCGCATATTCTTAATGCCCGACTGCTGTTGCACTCCGGCGACTACGGACAGGCTATCGAAGAAACCCGCAAGGCTTTGCCATCTGAAAAGCCTGAGATATTAAAATCGGTCGGAGATTTTTATCGTGACCTGGGATTGTTCGATTCGGCGGCGATCTATTATGAGCAATCCCTGGATAAAAAAGCAGATCCCTACTTTCGGGCCGATATAGCCGATGCCTTTATTTCGATCGGGTATCTTGATCGCGCCCGCGTTCTGATGGATGATTTTGCATCCAAAGTAAATGAATCGCATCGATACTATTTGTTACTGCGCGATATTTATCAGAAGCAGGGAAAGGAAAAAAACGCTGTTCAGCAGTACGGTATACCGGTTCAGAAATATGATAAAAATCTTTCATACAAATGTAATTTTGCCGAAGCCAAGGCTAAGGTGGGTGAGGGGCTGGGAGCCGGCAACTATTTTATGACGGCGGCTCAGATGGCCGGTAGATTTAATTATCCAACATTGGCCGGAAATGATATTTACCGACGTAATATCAGAATGCTTATTAATGCCAAGCGATATAATGAAGCCGGACCTATAGCCGAACAAAGGCTGGATAGTCTGCCCTCTGATTTTCTGACCATTTATGATTTGGCCTTTTTAGTCTTTCATGTACCGGCTGAAGAAACGATCCGGCGTGATGTATTAAGAAGGCTGAATCAGGCCACACGAGATAATATAATCTATACCGCCTATGCGGGAGATTTGTATCTAAGTATCGATTCGCTTAAAAAAGCTCATGAGCTTTTTATGGATGTTCTGCAGCAGGATAAACGGAATCGGATGGCCATCCTGGGCGAGATAAAAATACTCAGACAGTTGAACCAGCCGGCTCAGGCAATCGATTTTATCAACAGCTTTGATGAATATATCTCCTATGATCCGGAAATCGCCGCGATAAAAATAGAATTATATGAGCAGTTGCATGATCTGGAAACAGCGCTGTTATTTGCCCGACAGTTGATAGAAATAGCTCCCGGTGATATATCAAGATATAAAACGGCCATCAGGCTGGCCGGGGAGAAGAAAGATAAAGCGCAGATCGATGAATTGTACCAATTATGTCTGGAACGAAATCCGAATAACTCCGATGCTCTGGCGATGATTGCCCGATATTATTTCGATAAAGGGGAGATGGAAAAATCGGAGGAGTATGTCAATCGCTCGCTGGCGCATGATTCTCTGCATATCGCTTCATTGATTTTGAAAGCTGATCACACTGCCAATCAGGGCGATACGGCGTTCGCGGTCGAGCAGTATCAGGCGGTTGTCAAACTGGATGAGTATGCCGGGGATGCCTACGGACATATGGCCGATCTGCTGGTCAATTCCGAAAATGAGAGGGATATCAGGCGGGGGAGGGATATGTCGATGCGGGCGATTTTCAATGATGGCGGAAATGGCATATTTCGCTGTACCTATGGCCGGGCTTTATATAAACTCGGCAAGTATGATCAGGCGGTTGGCGCTTTTCAGCATGCGTTGCGATTTGAACCGAACAATCCCGAGGTCAGTTTTTATGCCGGGATGAATCAGGTAAAAAACAAACAGCCTAAAGAGGCTCGCAAATTATTGAAAAATGCGATCAAGCTCGGTCTGGCCGGAGATTTAAAGACTGAGGCGGAGGCGGCGCTGAAAAAATTGTGATGCAAAATAATACGGCAGGTCACACCCTCGACTCTGTCTCGGGCAGAACCTTCCGCAATAATAAAATGCGAGGTCGGGATTTTCCCGACCTCTTTTGTTTTTAATGTTAGACCCAAATTGCTGTTTGTTCGTAGTTCAAGCTTTAGCTTGTCTTATTTGTGTGCACTACTATTTGTGATTACGTACGTCCTCGCATAGTCCTGAGTCTTGCGAAGGATACGCCAGCCTTTATTATTTCTGATCGAATTACCCTTTCCCGGCCGAGCCGATAATCTGCATCTTATTTTTGACAATCTGCTTGACCGTTTCGCGCGCCGGGCCTAGGATTTTGCGCGGATCGAACACTTTCGGATTCAGTTGCAACTGCTCCCGAACCGTGCCGACCCAGCCGAGACGCAGGTCGGTATCGATATTTATCTTATTAATACCGAGTTTTACCGCCTCGCGGTAGGCTTCATCCGGGACACCTTTGGCGCCCGGCAGTTCGGCACCATATTTTTGCGCTTTATCGACCAACTCTTTGGTGACGCCGCTGGCGCCATGCAGAACCAGAGGAATACCGGTGCTCTTTTTAATCTTGTCGATTCGGTCAAAGGCAAGTTTGGCTTCGGCTTTGAATTTATAGGCGCCGTGCGAGGTTCCGACCGCGACAGCGAGCGCGTCACATTTTGTTTTTTTAACGAACTCAATCGCCTGATCCGGGTCGGTTAAGAAAGCCTCGCGGTCAC
>CAZJLX010000442.1:0-2720 GCA_964546545.1 uncultured Ignavibacteriaceae bacterium
GCCCCTTTAAAATCGCCATTATCCAAAAATAGATTTTGAGCTTCAAGATATGACGATTCGGCATAATTCCACTCAGACTGCATCATTCTGGCGCGGCCGGTCTCCTTATGGATTTGAGCCCGCAATTCCCGATCGTGCTCTGCCTCGTCAGAAATATGAGCCGAATTCAGCAATTCAATGGCGACCACTGTATTACCCTGCTTGAGCCAGCCTCGCGCCAGTTTGAGCAACGCATGTCCATCCTCGATTCCGAGTCTGTGCTCTTTTTGCGAGTTTCTGAATATTTGCGTCATCATTTTCGCTGTCACCTTTTTTGGGTTACCATTATTCAAGTTTTTTCCGGATTAAAATCCAATGTCTATCCGAAAATCGGAAATTAAGCCATATGCCGAAAAATGATTTAATTCCGCCGTAACCACTTTGTTTACCGTATCAAGCTCACAAATAACATCTTCAAATGTACCGGTAGCTTCATTATAGTACGCAATGCGGATAGTTTCTTCATCAATATTGGATAGATCGGCATCGCGATAGGACATTGTAACATGCACCGGCTGATTAAAAACAAGACCGCTGGTACCGAATTCATTATAAAACACGTTCAGATCAGGAATGTTGATACTAAAAAGTGTATCATTATCGAGCGCATTGGGAGGAATGACGAGTACAACATCATAAAATTGAATGACACCGCCTGTTTCGGCGTTGATCTTCTGTTCCACATATAATGCCGAATCGCCAGAACTGCCAAAGATAGACTGCATTTGCAAGAAAGACACCGCTGTTCTCTGAAGTAAATGCGGTTCACTTGGTTCGGTCGATGATTCAACCGGAGATTTGGAGCAACCAATACTTAACAGCATGATTGCCATGACGGCCACAAGAACCGTCAACGCTCGATTGAAACGAACTTCTCCTGACATAATGGAACTCCTTTCATATGTTGCCATATTTCTTGAATTCTGCATCACGCCGGAAAGTAAAGCATGATCGGTGCCGAGCGGGACCATATACTGTAACATGTAATATATCTTAGGCTTAGACGGAAAAGCGGATGGCCATTGGATTGATCAATATTTTAATATTGGAATATTATGTTCCAGCCCAAAACAGGGGCGCTGCTTTATTCTGTTGAGAACCAGTGACTTGGACTGGAACGACTGAATCGTAACGATTTAATCCATGAATCAGTCCGGGTTACGTTTTTCTTCCAGTCCGCCGCTTTGAATGATACGCCTTAAACGCGGGCGCGAAATACCGAGGAATTTTGCTGTTTCTGATTTATTCCAACGACACATATTTAAAATGTGTTTTATTATATTCTGTTCCAAAACATCCAGTTTGACTCCATGGGCTGGAATATCAAGGACAATCTGCCGACGATCATCCAGAGTCAGCCTGCCTTTGGAAACGGCCGATTTTATTTCCCCGACATCTATTATATTGCACTTACTCAGCAGGACCGCTCTCTCGATAATATTGCAAAGCTGACGGACATTACCGGGCCAGTCGTATTTTGTCATTTCAGCAACAGCACCATTGGTAATTGTCATTTGGGGTCGACCATATATGGTCGAGTAGTATGTCAGATAATTCCTGGCGATATCAGGGATATCTTCCACTCTCTCTCTTAAAGGAGGAATTTCAAGCGTCAAAAGATTCAGTCGGAAAAACAAATCTTCTCTAAACCGACCCTTTTCGACCGTCTTATGCAAATCCAGATTGGTCGCGGCCACGACCCGAACGTCTATTTCCGTTTCGACGATATCGCCGATTTTTCGAAGCTTTTTATCTTCCAGTATTTTTAATAACTTGGCTTGTGCCGAGGCCGTAAGATTCCCCACTTCATCAAGAAATAACGTACCGCCCTGCGCATATTCAAAAAGCCCGATTTTATCCGTTTTGGCATCGGTATATGCGCCTTTTGCCCGGCCAAAAAGTTCGGTTTCAAATAGTTCATCAGGAATTGCCGAGCAATTTACTTCAACCATATTATGATTTTTTCGAACGCCGGTGTTATGGAGTATTTTGGCAAGCAATCCTTTGCCGGTACCGGTATTTCCCAATATGAGGGCGCTGGGAAAATCTACTTCAGAAAGGGTCATAATATTGTTTCTGATTTCAACGACTTTATCCGAGACACCCATAAATGCTTCGGCCGTGAACTTGTTGCTTTTTTCTTCTTTTATTACCGTTTGTTGCTCGAGTTGATTTAAAAAATTATCCAATTTTTTCAGGCATTCATCTGGGTCCAGTATTTCGCTGATTCCCAGTTTGGCGAATTGAATCATTGCTTCCTGTTCGACGGCATCCGCCTTGCCGACTAGTTTTGTGTTATTATTATCCCGGGTTAGCGAAAGTAAAAAGTTGCTGTCAGCAAAACGGGGATCATCAAGATCAACAATTATGAGCATATTTTCCGAATTTGATCCGAGAGATGTCGGTTTATTTCGACAGGAGAAACGGTCAGCCAGATTCGGATAATTATTTTTCAATTTATCCCGATTCTCGCGACTGATTATATCTCCGTAAATAACTGCTTTTTCTACCATATAATTCACCTTATCTTAGTTATATCGGGTATGGTTGAATAATCTTAAGTCAGGCGGAATAAGGAGCTATATTGCTTGCCAGCAGTAACAATCGGCGGTTATTTTGATCAGTGGCTTTAAAGATTATATTTATTATATACCGGTTCAAGAGTATATAATAAAATGTAA
>CAZJLX010000443.1:0-2711 GCA_964546545.1 uncultured Ignavibacteriaceae bacterium
GTTTTTCAGTTCTGCCACGTGTTTGCTGCGGAATTCGCCTAAGGTTCGTGTTACGGTCTCATGGGAAGTGTCGATGATCTGGTTGATCTTTTTATGCGTGAGGGTGAGTTTGTCGCGACTGTCAACAGTTCGATTAACGAGGTGCTCTCACGAACTATCATGACTTCGTTATCGACACTTCTGGTGGTTGTCGCCATTTTTATCTTTGGCGGCGAAGTACTTCGCGATTTTTCACTGGCGTTGATAATCGGCATTGTCGTCGGAACCTATTCATCGGTTTTTGTCGCCAGCCCGATTGTAGTTGAATGGGAAGCACACTCGCCCAGAAGGTTTAAATAATCTAAGACGATATCGAAAAGCCGTTTGCAAGAGAACGGCTTTTCTTTTATGGAAATTAATGCCGTGATTGGAATCGAGATAGAAATCAAGCTCAATCTTCTCAATGAGCATAATTTTAACAGGCTGACAGAATATTTCGGCAAAAATATAGTGCAGACAAAGCAGGAAAATTTCTTTTATGATACGGCCGATAAGGCCTTATCAAAAACGGACTGGGTGCTGAGAATACGCCGGACCCAGTCTGATATCATAGCCACTTTAAAGGGCAAAGCGATTGAAAATAATGATGGCCTGACCGTGCGTCCGGAGTTTAATGAGTCGGTCTCATTGGATATTTTAAAAAAGAGGTACGATACTTCAATCGATCTTGCCGATCTGCCCGCTAATATAATAAATCTGGTAAAAAATCTTCCGGTATCGGACAAACTTGAGCGGACAATATCGTTTGTTAATTATCGCTCCCGGGCAATATTGCAGCACAAGGATATCGAATTGACATTTGAAATCGATAAGACAATCTATGCCGACGGCTCGACCGAATATGAACTCGAAATCGAACTGCTCGACAGAAAATTATTTGAAACAGTTGTCGAGATTATAAGAAATCTGTTTGAAAAACTCGAGATTCCGTTTCAAACCGAGGAAAAAAGCAAGTATGCAAAAGCTTTGTTAAAGGGAGCCGATCCCGGATTATAAGTTTATAATAGACAGAAACTTGTAATATTTCGGCAACCGGAGCGTTGTTGAGTTGTATAAAAAATAAAATTTGGAGAAGCCTTATGAAAAAAACGATATCGCTTTTAGTTGTCATCTTAATGCTGTCCTCGATACTTCAGGCGCAGGAACGCAAGTCGGCTATTTATCCTTTCTCGCTTTATTATAATCCCCAACGAACTTTATTACGTACTTTTCCAGCTCCGGCCGGATATGAACGATTCCCGATGAATAAAATGAATCAATATATGGCCTGGATTTCCAATCTGCCTTTGAAAGAAAAAAACCATCCGGCGGCATATTGGAACAAAGAAATTATTTTCCGGGCCGATTCAATCAACGGTGTTATTGATCTCGGTATTGCGACCCGCAATCAAAAGGATTCCGATCTGCCGCTGCAACTGGTGATGGAATATCTTGATGCCCGTTCGTCTCTGTATAATTTCCCGATAATTATCGGGATCGGCGATACCGTTACCTATACCGAATGGTTGAACGGCAAATACAGCAGCCGTCCTAACGGCAAGCTGGTCTATAAAAAAGGGGAGAAACGTCCGGCGACTATTGAAGAATTTTATCGGTATCTCGAGTTTACTATCTCCCGCAACGAAACAAAATCGCTGTTGTGGAATTTAAACCGGATCAAAGAGACAGATATCGCCCCGGGCGATCTGTTCGTTCTTTTTCATAAGCAGGATGAAGATTCGGTCGGTTTTGCCGCTATAATTTTTGATGTCTGTGCCAATAAAGAGGGCGAACTGCTTCTTCTGGCCGGATGGGGTGGAACCCCGGCGCAGTCGCTGGTGGTCTATCGTCCCTGGCCGGTGAACAAACGTCAATGGTTTACAATTGATGAGCTTAAGAATCAGTTGGCGCAGTACGGTGAGGGACATTTCTACCGTTTTGCCAATATCGAAAAAGCTTTTGAATAGTTTATGGCAAGGGGGGGCAGATTGGTGCCGGACCTCCTTTATAAAAAAAGACTATCAAATAAGTTATGTCGAAAACATTTACCTGTCCATCACCATTGGCATCACCCGTTTCAATTGGTACCTGGGCTGGGCCACCATGATACAAATGAGTGATTAGGTATGTTACATCAAAGGCATTTATTATATAGTCTGAATTTTGCATCCCCGCATCGATATGATGGCCATTGATCAAATTTAATAATTGACGATGGTCCCCATTCTCCTGCGCAAATATAATTGCCATCATTCAATTGATCAATTGCCCGGGCTTTTACACCGAAATCTTCATTATTTAAAGCTGCCCGACACAGCATATTTCCACTGGTATCGGTCTTTACAATAAAAACATCATACCGATATTTACCGGGGCCATTGGTCATACCGGATATAATATAACCGCCTTCCATAATCTCTTTAACAGCATGTGCTTCAGCGGATTCTCTTCCGGCAAATTGCTTTAGCCAAAGGCTATCGCCTGAATTATTTAATTTCATTAAGTAAGAATCGTAATAAGATTGGTAACCATAATATCCCCATAACCTGCCACATACAACATAATCGCCATCGATTGTTTCAATGAGTTCTATAACCTTCAATTCAAAATCAACAGACCGATTCCAAACATCCAAATCTTTATAACCAAATTTCATCTTCCGGTTCATTTAACTTTTCAGCTTCAAACTTCGA
>CAZJLX010000444.1:0-2694 GCA_964546545.1 uncultured Ignavibacteriaceae bacterium
GCATTCTCACTACACTGCCACCTGCCGTATGTTCTGGCGCATGGTCGCTGGCCGCATGGTATGGACTGGCTCTCGGAAGCGGCGGCGGAGACTTATTTGCCCCTTATCAGAATATTAAACGAGCTTGTCGCCGAGGATGTCAAAGCGAAACTTACGATCGATATCTCGCCCGTTTTATGCGAGCAGTTGGCCGATGATTCCTTCAGGGAAGAATTTGTTTCTTATCTGAATCAGAAGATTAAAGCGGCAAAACATGATGCCGAGGAATTTCACAAATACAGCCAGAAAAGTATGCTGGCCAATGCTCATTTCTGGGAAAAATATTACGGCGATACGCTGGAGCAGTTTAATAAGATCAATCAAAACATAATCGGCGAGTTCAAACGGCTGCAGGATGAGGGTTATCTTGAGATTATGACCTGCGGTGCAACGCATGGTTATTATCCGCTTTTATCGCGCGATGAGTCGCTTCAGGCGCAAACCAAAATGGCGGTGAAAAATTTTAAAAAGCATTTTAATCGCCAGCCGCGGGGTATCTGGCTTCCCGAATGCGCCTATCGTCCGCGATATGACTGGGCGCCACCGGTCGAGATCGACGGCAACCAGACAGCTTACCCGCGTAAAGGTGTCGATGAATTTCTCTCGGAGTCCGGCCTTGACTTTTTTATCATCGATTCGGCGCTTCTAAAAGGCGGCAAATCTATCGGCGTCTATCTTGATCGTTTCGAGGCGCTTAAAAAATTGTGGGGGCAGTTCGAGTCCCAGTATAAGCCGCGCGAGGAAGATATAGAAAAAACGCCGCGAGAAATATATCTGGTTTCGTCGGCCGCCGAGGGCAAAAAACCGGTCGCCGTATACAGCCGCGATCCAGAAACCGGGCTTTTAGTCTGGTCTGGCGAGTGGGGTTATCCGGGTGACGGACACTACCTTGACTTTCACAAAAAACGTTTCCCCGGTGGTCTGCGCTACTGGGCGGTAACCTCGGCGAAATCCGATCTGGCCGATAAGGTTGAATATAATGTCGAAGATGCCATTAACAGAGTTCCGGAAAACGCCGAACATTTCGCCGATAAGGTGCAGGATATTCTGGTTGACTATAACAAAGAAAGCGGCCGCAAGGGTATTTTAATGGCGCCATTTGACGGTGAACTGTTTGGCCATTGGTGGTTTGAGGGTCCGCAGTTTTTAAAAGCAGTCATCAAAAAGATGGCTGAGAGTCCGGATGTCGACCTGACCTTTTTGGGCGAACATTATGATCGTCAGCAGCCGACCGAGATTATCTCCATTCCTGAGGGAAGCTGGGGTGAGGGCGGCAATCATTATATCTGGCTCAACGAAGAGACCGCCTGGACCTGGAAACATATTTACAAATGCGAACAGAAGATGTGCGAGCTGGCGCAGTACTATAACGCCAACCGCGATGTCGTCGATAATGATCTGGTTGAGATTTTAAAACAGGCGGTGCGGGAGCTGATGCTTATGTCGGCCTCTGACTGGCAGTTTCTTATTTCAACCTGGTCGGCGCGCGACTATGCCGAACTTCGACTGTCGGAACATCACAGTGATTTCAAAAAGCTGACCGAAATGGCTGACAAAAAAATCCGTGGTGAGGAAATCACCACCGGCGAGTGGGAGTTTTTCTCCGATTGTAAAAAACGTGATTCGCTGTTCGAAGAGATTGAGCTGGAGTACTTCGCCCGCATCGAATACCCGGTTTCGGTTTAGTATATATTTTTCGATAAAACCATAAGGGCGGATTCACCGCCCTTTTTTTATTTTAGATTGTATAAAAACCAAATATTTTCTTACTTACAAATAAACCAATATATTTGTTACATGAAAAATAGCTCAGATTATAATTCGTAGCTCAAACCTGACGAGAGCTATTGAGCATCGGAATAATAATGCAGGCTGCCAAGAAAAAGCCCAACACCAATTGCCAGATAAACAGGAACGAGATAGATTCGTGAAATCGGAAGGTGTCGTAAAGCATACCCCAGCGCCACCATGACCACAATAATGATATAACTGCGCCAGCTTTGAAAAGCGAATATGCAGACTTTATCCTTGTCTGAGGCCATCGCATCAATCCTGGCCTTATTCGGTCGAACGATTCGCAAAAAACCAAAACGATATACGATTAATCCAGCCACAACTCCCATCATTAGGGGGATGATCCAATTGCCTTCGGTGACTTCCAGCCAGTATACGGCCACTATTGAAAGTGCGAGACCAACCACGCTCCAGACCACCCCGGCCAGAATCAGAAGCACCTTTCTATTTACCGCAGGAGAATTCATATACACTTAAACTAAACAAAAATGAATACGGAGTATATATGTTTTTCATAGTATTTTTTCATAATCAATTGGCAATTTTATCATTATTTTTGTAGTATTTGACTAAACGAAACAATTGAGAGATATTCATGCCATTTGTTCATGGGAAATTGATCCCTGAAATAGAAAAAGTCGGGTTGCGAAGTTATATTTACAGAATTCTCATAATACCTAATATTATAAATGAACGTTTAAGCAATTTTATTAAAGATTTATGTACCCTACAACAATATCTTGAAGACATCAAAGATTCCGCCGTCAAAATATCAATCTATTATGGCAATCAGACAATACCAGAATCTCTTAATCATTATAATTTGTTACCGTATCAAATGCCTGAAAATTGGAAAATAGA
>CAZJLX010000445.1:0-1656 GCA_964546545.1 uncultured Ignavibacteriaceae bacterium
CCGTGAGATTATCCACCCGAAAATCAGACCGCCCACCGCTCCGATCAAACCAATCAACCCTGATTCGACCAAAAAAAGCCGCCTGATATCCCACATATCGGCACCGAGCGACATCCAGACACCGATTTCACGACGTCGTTCAGTAATCGACATGACCATTGTATTGATGATGCCGAGAGAGGCGGTCATAAGTGCAATCAGACCGACCAGACCCAACGCGAGATTGAAATATCTGAAGAACCGCCTCATATGATCGAATTCTTCGGCGAAACTGAATGTCCTGAAACCGGCCGTTTTGATAGAATCACGGATTGGCTCATAGAGCGCATCATTTTCCATCATAACAGTCACCTGTGAATAACTTGTAGGAAGGCTGTTCGGATTCGTTTCAAACAATTTTCCTGACTGAAGGGCGGCAAGTATCTCTGCCGGATTTCCGGAAAACCCGCTTGAACTAAACCTTCGAGCAGTCGCTACCGGAAGAATCATATCTTTAAGACGAAGCCGACCTCTTCGACGTGATTCAAGCACTCCGCAGACAGTTAATGTGTCCGATATGGTTTCACGGTCGTTCATAAAGCCATCAACGAACCGTTTGGCCGCCCCACTCAGTTCTTCACGGATAACTCGACGGATATATTTGCCGCTTCGAATCGAGTCAATCTCCAATTCTTTTTCCCGCTTTTCTATTATTTCAGATACCGGCTTGATCATAGCGGCAATACCCGAATCGATTCGCGCCACCTCAACGCTGACAATGATCGACCTGCCGACAATACTGTCGACCGATTCGATTCCAAGATTTTCCAGAATATCTTCAGAGATTAATACTTCTCTGGATGAATCTGAACTAAACAGAGTACCTGCAACAAGATTCGAAAACAGTTTTGTTTGTACCGCGCTAACTGGTAAAGCCTGGGCCGAGAAACTCTTTACAGAATCATCCAAAGACAGAATCAATTCAAGCGACTCAAACGGATATACGATTTCCACTCCGGGGATCTTCTCAAGATACTCAAGGGCCGCATTATCGAGCTGTTTGCTTGAAGTTGAGTCAGTCTTTTCGTCATCGCTTGGATAGACCTGAATAATCGACAGCAGGCCAAGTTTGTCGAACTGCTCGGTAATGTTCATCTGCATGCCCGCCCCGAAAGAAAGCATCGCGACAAAGGCGGCGATAGCGATTACAATGCCTGAAAAGGTCAGGATCGAGCGAAGTTTCATCCGCCAGAGGTTTCCCAGGGCCGTTGTTACCAGATCACGAAAGGTCATTTTGTCTCAATCTCCGGATTAACGATTCGACCATAATGCAGATGCACAATTTTCCCGGAGAAGTTTCTGGCGAGAGTGAGATCATGTGTTACCATTATGATGGTAAGCCCCTGCCCGTTCAAATCTGAAAGCAGGGCCATGATATCGTTAGTATTCTCTTCATCCAAATTACCGGTCGGTTCGTCAGCAAAAAGGATGTCAGGATTTTTTACAAGAGCCCGCGCGATCGCAACCCGCTGCTGTTCACCGCCTGACAGATCGGCCGGGAGGTGATCAAGCCTATCCGCTATACCAAGGCGAGAAAGCATCTCGGCGGACAGCAATTTCCTTTGTCGTTGCGGAGTTCCATTGAAGAAAAGAGCGAGTTCCACATTCATCTGCGCA
>CAZJLX010000445.1:1666-2688 GCA_964546545.1 uncultured Ignavibacteriaceae bacterium
CTTAGATGGGAAACAAGGTTAAACGCCTGAAAAACCATCCCGACTTTATTTGCCCGATAAGAAGATAATTCTCGGCGGGTCATACGGCTGAACGGTTTTCCTTCCAAAAAGATATCCCCGGAAGTCGGCCGATCCAAGCCGGCCAGAAGATTCAACAGGGTAGATTTGCCGGAACCGGAAGAGCCGACAAGCGAGATGAATTCTCCGCGTTCTATCGATAAGCTGACCGAGTCTACGGCGCGAATCTCACTTGTTTTGCGCCGGTAGAATCGACATACTTCCCTGGTGTATAACCACGGTTTGGACATAAGATTAATAAGATAATAAGAAATTGGATTATAAATAGTATTTTTATCGGAATATTTTTGGCGCAATTAGGTCAGGTCTGGCTCTAAACTGCATTTTTAAAAAGACGGCTGGAGCCAGCGACTCCTGCCCTGCTTTCTGGCTAAACCAAACCAACTCTAATTGATATGGTTAATTCGATTATAAACATCGTTGATATGTCTGACCCTTTTTTTGATCGAGGGATGACTGTAAAACCAGAATTCGATTATTGCCGGCGGATCGGGATCGGACAAATTATAAACCGACAATTTATCAAACGCGATTGTGGCCGTCTCGACATCGACACCGGACAGAGACATGCCGTACTCATCGGCATCATACTCAAAACTGCGACTGATGTAATTTTGAATCGGTTGCGTAAAAAAACTGAAAATGGAGATGAACAAAAATATCAGCGGCAGCGAGGCTATCTCGCCCAGTTTCGAAAAACCGAATCTCCGGCTGTTACGATTGATAGTCCGGTGCAGAAATCGATTTATCAGCCAGACGGCGAGAAAGATAAAAACAACCGCTATTAGCAAACCTTTCCAGATATGGTTCATTTTATAATGACCGATTTCATGTCCCATCACGAATTTCAGTTCATCGACGGTCATGGCGTTGATAATGTTATCATACAATACAATTCGTCTGGTGCCGAACATACCGGTAAAATAGGCATTCAATTTTTTAGA
>CAZJLX010000446.1:0-2687 GCA_964546545.1 uncultured Ignavibacteriaceae bacterium
GGAACCAATGCTAAAGAAGCCAAAAAGATTCTCAAGGAGGTCAATCTTGAATTCGGCGATACCCTTGATGAGGTCGTGAAAAAAGCTATCAAATTGGCTGAAATCGAAGTTCCTGCATTTGGTGGGGTGACAGCATGAGTATTTTAATTAATAAAAAGAGTAAAGTTATTGTTCAGGGTATTACCGGTCGTGATGGTTCCTTTCATGCCGCGCAAATGAAAAAGTACGGCACCAATGTGGTTGGCGGGGTGACTCCTGGCAAAGGCGGAACCCAAATTCACGGAATCCCGATTTTTAATTCTATGGCCGAGGCGGTCGAAAAAACCAAAGCGAATACATCGGTTATTTATGTTCCGCCAGTGTTTGCGGTTGACGCAATTTTTGAGGCGGCCGATGCCGGTATCAGTCTTGTAGTCTGTATTACCGAGGGTGTCCCGGCCAATGATATGATGAAAGTCTATGACTATATCAAAGATAAAAAGACCCGCCTGATTGGACCCAATTGCCCGGGTATTATATCGACCGATCAGTCGAAAGTCGGTATTATGCCGGGTAACATATGTATTAAAGGTCCGGTCGGAGTCGTTTCCCGCTCAGGAACCTTGACTTATGAAGCTATCTGGGCACTGACCTGTGCCGGTATCGGGCAGACCACCTGTCTGGGGATCGGCGGCGATCAGATTATTGGCACCAATTTCATCGATGTCCTGACCATGTTTGAGGCGGATCCGTCGACCAAAGCGGTGGTTATGATCGGTGAAATCGGCGGCTCCGATGAGGAAGAGGCGGCCCGTTTTGTTAAAACAAAAATGACCAAACCGGTCGTCGGTTTTATTGCCGGTCGGACTGCTCCTCCAGGCAAACGGATGGGTCATGCCGGAGCTATTATCTCCGGAGGTTCCGGGACTGCGGCCGATAAGGTGAAGGCTTTGGAAGCGGCCGGTATCCCGGTTGCGGCCTCACCGACCGAATTGCCTGCCCTGATTAAAGAGAAGTTCGATGAGGCTAAAAAGAAAAAGAAAGCCTCAAAATCAAAGACGAAGGCCAAAGCCGATGGGAAAAAGGGTAAGGCAAAAAAGACGGACAAAAAAGTTGTCAAGAAAGCTGTGAAAAAGGCTGTGAAAAAAGCCGTCAAAAAGGCAACCAAAAAAGCTGTAAAAAAAGTGAAGAAGTCAACGAGTAAAAGAAGCAAATAATGCAATCTTTTATATACAACCGTTTTTCTCCAAAGGAGAGGCGTCATGACTGAAGAAAATCCGAAACCGGAAGTTTCGGAAGAAACCGCAAAAGACTCCGGTGAGCCTTCGGCGCAGACAGATAAACCAAAAAAGGAGAAGTACGTTTATGACGGGAAAACGCCTCCATTAAATGTATTTCTGCACTGGTGCAAAGCATGTAATATTTGTATTTCCTTTTGTCCTCAGAAGGTTTTTGAGCCGGACCGCGACGGCAAGCCGATCCTGGCTCACCCAGAAGAATGTACTCAATGCGCAATATGCTGGCTTCACTGTCCGGATTTTGCCATAACTTCCAATTATAAGTGACGGAGTTGAAATGAAGAAACAGAATAAGACCAATGCCAGGCTGCTTCAGGGTAATGAAGCCTGTGTTTTTGGTGCGCTCTATGCCGGCGTAGAGTTCTTCGCCGGTTACCCGATTACTCCTTCCACTGAGATTGCCGAAGGTATGGCTCGTGAATTGCCCAAAATCGGCGGCAAGTTTATACAGATGGAAGATGAAATCGGTTCTATTGCAGCCGTGATCGGCGCCTCCAACGCCGGATGCAAATCGATGACGGCCACCTCGGGACCCGGATATTCTCTGATGCTGGAAAATATCGGTTATGCCTATATGACCGAAACGCCCTGCGTGATTGTTAATATTCAGCGCGGCGGACCCTCAACCGGTCTGCCGACCAAAATCGGACAGGCCGATACGATGCAGGCGCGGTGGGGAACCCATGGCGATTACACCGCTATTACTCTGGCCCCCTCGACGGTCAAGGAATGTTTCGAGGAAACGGTTCGGGCGATTAATCTGGCCGAACGATTCCGGACACCGGTGACTGTTTTGGGCGACGAGGTTCTCGGTCACATGCGGGAAATGATGGTGGTCCCGGAAAAGGGTGAACTCGATGTTCTTGACCGGCACAAACCGGATGTTCCCAAAGACTGGTATAAACATTTTGAGATAACACCGTCTCTGGTCGGGGCAATGGCCTCTTTCGGAGAGGGCTATCGCTTTAATGTCTCCGGTTTGACGCACGATCAGGATGGTTTTCCGACCGCCAATCCGGTCGAAATAAAAGCCAAACTTGACAAATTACGCAAAAAGATAGAACGCTTTGCGGAGGAAACCTATAAAGTGGAATCGTATATGATGGATGACGCGCATGTGGCCGTATTTTCCTATGGTACAACCGCCCGTTCGGCGCAGCAGGCGGTAAAGATTGCACGCGAACATCGTATTAAAGTCGGATCGATTCGACCGTTGACAATTTGGCCCTTCCCCGATGATAAAATCAGGGAAATGCTGAGAGGAGTAAGAAAGGTCATCGTCGCTGAACTTAATATGGGTCAATTGTTGCACGAGATCGAGCGAATTGCCCCGCGGCACACTGAAGTATTCCCGCTGCAAAGATACGATGGCGAAGTCATGACACCCCAGCAGATCTATGATCGAATCAG
>CAZJLX010000447.1:0-2685 GCA_964546545.1 uncultured Ignavibacteriaceae bacterium
CCGTTGAAGGTTATCATAGATAACTACCCGGAAGGTAAAACCGAAGAGCTGAAGGCAATCAATAACCCGGAGGATCCCGAGGCCGGCGAGCGGAAAGTACCGTTTTCGCGAGAAATATTTATTGAGCGGGATGATTTTCTTGAGGACCCGCCGAAAAAATTCTTCCGCCTGGGTCCGGGCCGTGAAGTGCGTCTGAAACATGCCTATTTTATCATTTGCGACCGGGTTGTCAAAGATGAAAAAACGGGCGAAATAATCGAACTGCATTGCACCTATGATCCCGAAAGCCGGGGCGGGGCATCACCCGACGGCCGCCGGGTAAAAGGAACTCTGCACTGGGTATCGGCCAAACATGCCATTAAGGCTGAAGTCCGACTTTATAACAGTCTGTTCACGAAAGAGGACCCATTGGAGGATGAAGATTTCGAGTCGAATATCAATCCTGATTCCCTGGAAATTCTTAAAGACTGCCTGATAGAGCCATCATTAATAGAAGCCAAACCGGGCGACTATTTTCAGTTTTTACGCCAGGGCTATTTCTGTGTCGATTCAAAAGATTCCACGACGGAAAATCTGGTCTTTAATCTCACCGTCGGCTTAAGAGACAGTTGGGCGAAAATGCAGGGAAAATAGTATATTATCCTTTTCTTCCGGTTCAGGTAATTATATTTTATCAATTCGATGAAAAATAAGAATATCACAAACGAAATTAGCCGGTACTATTATAATCGGGCGATGTATCATGACGATTACATGAGTTATAGCTCCAATGAAAAGATGGAGAAACTGCTCGACCCGATTATCGGGCTGTTTGAAAAAGAATTGCCGAATAAAAACGTTCTGGAAATTGCCTGCGGGACAGGTAACTGGACACAGATACTGGCGAAACGAGCGAAAACTGTCCTGGCAACCGATATCAATGAATCGATGCTGGCCATTGCGCAACAGAAAAAATATATCCATAATAATGTCAGGTTTGAATCGGTCAACGCCTATGATTTAACGGCAATCAGGGAGAAATTCGATATCGCCTTTGCCGCCGACTGGTGGTCACATATACCGGTTCAGAATATTCCGATATTTATAGACCAGCTTCATTCAAAATTGGAAAAAAACGGGACAGTAATAATTGTCGACATGAAAAAGATAAACGATGATATCAGCGCTGATTCTTATTATGATGAAAACGGTAATTATAGACATAAACGGACACTTCCTGATAACAGCGAATATGAAGTGATAAAGAATTATCCGACCGAGAGAGAGCTGCATAATCTTCTATCGGGCAGGGCCGAAAATATAAGGTTTACGGAGAACTTTCCGCTGCAAAGATGGGTCATAATGTACGATATAGTATAATAACTAAAGTACCAGGAACAAAAATGTTGACCGTATATGACATAACCGATCCGAAATTTACCGACCGGCACTGGCAAGGCTATTATGATATGGTGGTCGAAGCTCACCGGAAATACGGCAGTCTGCTGACTTTAACCGGTTGGGAGATTATGAAAAGCACTTATTTGTCATATGCCCGGATGGAAAAATATTTCGTCCGCCTCGTCGTCTTTGAGGGGGAAAAAGCGGTCGGCTGGGTAATACTGACCGTAAAAAACCTAAATACGCCCGAACAAATTACATATATGGCTCAGGATTCGTTATACGAAAAAATCCCGGTTGAATTCGCTAACGCTCTTGTTCCTTCATTAGAGAAATTTATGATTAAGTATAATTGTAAAAATCTCTCCCTGATGTCAAACTGCCAGCGGACGTCCGATTTCGGCTTACTTTTGGGCGGTACGATTATCAGCCGCCTGGATCGGTTTCGGCTGGATCGAAAAGGCGCTAACCACAGGTTAATTAACAATTGGCTGGAAGAGATACCGAAAAATAATCCAGAATTGAACCTTCTCCATTGTAAAGAAATACCGGGCAAATATTATGAAAGATTCGCAATACTCTTTACGACTTTTTTAAATGATATGCCCAAAGAAAATCCAAATCCCAGACCTTTTTGTATTACTGAAGAGGATTTACGGCATCAGGAAAAATGGCGCCGGGAGAATAAACATTCTATGTATATCAGCATGTTGTTGGATAAAAGCGATAATATAATAGGCTTTTCAAAAGCTCCGGTTAATTGTGAAAGCACTGAATATATTTATCAATCGATGACCGGGGTAATATCGGCATATCGCGGGCGAGGATTATCAAAATGGTTAAAAGCGGCACTCTTTAAAAAGCTCGGTGAAGAATACCCGGAAAATAAATATTTGACAACCGATATGCGGGCAGTCAACAAACCGATTCAGAGGGTGAACGAGCAGATGGGCTACAAAATGGTCAGTCGCGGCCACGAAATAGAAATTAGTCTGGAAAACATCAAGGCTTTTATGGCCAAAACATAATTTCTATAAATCTATCGTCATTTTATACAATTCTATACCTTAATGCATGCGGGCCATGCTTATTTAACGACAAGAGCGTGGGAACTTATTGCTTTGCGTATGTGTCCTCCAAATTATGGCCTTCATCTGACCATGACAGGATCATTGTCGTATCGGTAATTTCATAATTATAAACATTCGTATAGTCTGTGGGATCAGATATTGTCAGAATCGTTGACGACTTATCTGTAAACCAAATAATGGCTTCTGATATATTTGAATTGTCAATGGTTGTGCC
>CAZJLX010000448.1:0-2685 GCA_964546545.1 uncultured Ignavibacteriaceae bacterium
AAATTTTAAAAGATTCAAAGATAAAAAAATCCTTGTAGTGGAGATGAGTGAAGGGCAAATGTTTGAAGATGTTGAACGACTGGCGGCGGGACGCTGCCCGGTACACTTTTATGGGAGAATGGGTGGCGGCGTGCCTGGGCCGGAAGAAGTACTGGCAAAGGTAAAGGAGGTGCTGTAGCATGATTATTTCAGGAAAGATAATAAAGTAAAAAACAATTTTACAAAAAGTATCTCGGCCGGGCAAAATTTCGTAAGTGACGATTGTACCAGATTAAGACCAACAAATGCAGTCAACAAAAGCCAGTACAATGACACATAATAACCCAAAGTCAACGATATTAAAATCAACGAACCCGCCAAAAGTCTGATACTATTTTCCAGATTCATTTTTACTCCTTTAATATCCATACGTTACTTTAATAAAGACATTGTCGTTTTTCTTAAAGGAACCAAAGCTGCTGTATTCATAATCGCCATCGAAGAGATTGGTACCAATCGCCATTGTCAGGGCATCGGAATATTTATAACTGACATTAAACCGGCCGTAAAAATCTTCTTCGTTGGGCGAGATAAAGACAAATAAGGATATGGCCAGATTTTCCATCATCAGAAGTTTGGTTATTCGGGTCGTTAACTGGTGATACATCTCATCAGCGGCAATCATGACGGGCATCAGTTTGGCTTTGTATATATCATAGACCATCATCTGTTCGTTTTGATACTGCACATTGGCAGTCAATGTTGGCGTTAACTGGCGTTCAAATCCAAGCAGACTGCTGAATTTGGAGTTGGGGGCAAATGAATTGCCGCCATCCTTATCCTCGCGGGAATAATAATAACCTGATTCGATCCAGGCGATTCCTCCCAGCGCAGGAAAACGCAGTGAAGCGCCGAATATATTCAATTTCGGAAAATAGGCTGAACTATCGGCCATATTCATCGCCAGCGGATTTTTGTAAAAGCCGTGATATGCATACAAGGCCATATCGACCGAGCCGAAATACCGTCCGTATCGAAATGCGACTTCTCCATTTTTAAAACGAGCCTCAGGTTCGATTCCTGCGAAGATATAACCATCCCCGCCGACGATCCGCCCGACCAGCGGATTAAAATAGCTGAATCTTCGGCCGGTCGGAACTCGATTAGGCGCAAAACGCGGTGAGTACACGGTCGAAAAAGTGCCCAGCCCGGTATAGAACTCCATCCGCAGTGCATTCTGGGGCGCCTTGAGATATTGGTCATCACGGCCGTTAAAAAAAGAGATGTAATCTTTGGCGAAGACATCATTGATGAAAATAAGATCGCCGGTTCCCCAGGTTATAATCTGACGACCTATCTTAAAATCGAAGGCCTTGCCGAGTTTGAATTTTACGAATCCTTCACGAAGCTCTATTTCAATATCGGAATTATAATAATCATCATAAACCAGGTCGGCACGGCCGAAAAATTCGGCCGCATCCGAAAAAGATTCCATCCGAAGCTGCAGTCTGGTTTCCGAGGCGGTCAAATCGGATGAGGTCGGATTGTCGCCCCCGGTTCCGCCGCCATAAAGCGCCTGCAAAAATCCGCTTAGATAAGTGTCGGCCGATTCCGCCTTAAATGGCAGAAGCATAACGAACAGGATAACGAAGCCTGGAATAATATTTCGTATCAACATCTTATTTTCTCCGGTTCCTTACTTGATAAATTTTCGCGGCGGGTTTTTCAAAAATCTCTCGGTAAAAATATCCTCTCCCACCCCGGCGTTATAGTTTATGCCGCTGAATTCAACGATAGTGTACTGATTTTTTTTGATATTTTCCATTTTGCGAATTGTCGGAGTCGCAATGCCGTCAATAATTTCGATTTTCTCAACGGTAAAAACTCGAATCAGCTTGTCATTCTTGTCGTAGTACTCTTCCTTTAGCGGCAGAAAGTTTGTTTTATGAATATAAGACACTTTCCGCGAGAATCCTTTAGACTCTTCATTGGGGATCGATTCGACCACATAAACATCATATTCACCGAGTTTTTCTTCGCCAATCAATTCATGAGTGTCCTCTGTCCAGTGACGACCGGATACATCCTCATAGGTAAAATCGGAGCCGACAAAACTGGAGTTTTTATCATCGGCGGAAATACGTTTGACCAAATCGATCGACGGGATATAGAGCCAGCGATTGTCGGAAGCGTCGGGCATCTTATGAACCATAAATGTCAGACGCGAAACATCATGCGGTTTTCTAAAATAGGTGTAATAATTCTGACGTCCGCCGTCGACCAGATCAAGACGAAGCATGCTAAATTCGCGAAGGCGCTCATTTCCATTCGAGTTTACGATTCTCATGGTGACATCGGCGACACCGTCATCGGCGGCGTAATACATGGCCAGATGAGACTTTTTCATCAATTCTTCGGCATTTTCATTTGCGGCGTATGACGCGGCGGCAAGAATTAGCAGAACGGCGGATAACATCAGTGTGGTTTTTGAAAAATTCATTTTGGACTCCATTTCCATTTAATACTGAATTTACTGTTTTACGGTTTTGGTTGCGGTTTCTTTTTTATCGGAAAGATTAATTACGTCAGGGAAGAGACGTTTCCGCATAACTATAAATATTGACGGCAGAAGTATCATCGTTACCGCGCCGGAGACAATCATAATGGCGAAGAAGAATAAGCCGACCGTCACGTATGGTACAAGCG
>CAZJLX010000449.1:0-2674 GCA_964546545.1 uncultured Ignavibacteriaceae bacterium
CTGCATCCGCACCTGTCGGACTACTCCTTCGAACTGCTTATCCGAATAAGCGGGCACTTCGAATCTGACCCGCTGTCCTTTTTTGATTTCGCCGATATCGCTTTCGTCCACGTCAACCAATATTTCCATAAGCGACAGATCATGGGCTATCTGCAGCAGAATCGGGGCGGACAGACTGGCAGCCACCGTTTGGCCTGTTTCGATATTTTTGCCGATAACTACGCCGTCAATCGGGGAGCGGATTACGGCATATTCCAGATTGCGCTTTGCTTTATCCAAAGCGATCTGGGCCGATTTAAGCGAGGCCTTTTGCGTTTTGACGTCTATGGTAAATGGGAAATAATCGGATTCCGATATCATACCTTTATCATACAGATTTTTATTCAGATTTTTATTATACTCGGCCTGCTCCAGTAGCGCTTTGGCCCGTTCGATATTGGCCTCCGCTTCAAGAACGGCCGCTTTAAGCACAACCGTGTCCAGAACGACTAAAATCTGACCGCTTTTTACCAGATCATTAAAATCAATATAGACCGAGTCGATTATTCCCGAAACCTGGGTGCTGATATCAATGGTGGTGGTCGGATTTAATGTCCCGGTTGAGGAAATAGTGTTTTCGATATTCCCGCGCGAGATGGTCGTAAACTGATAACCTGTCTTTGAACTGCCGGTTGTCGGTCTGATAATTATATAACCGGCTGCGATCAGTATCAGGATAATCAGTATGTATAAGATGCGTCTTTTCTTCATAATTCATATTCCTTCCAAATATAGAGCAACGCTTTATAGAATAGACAATTCGTCGGCAAAAAGGACTAAAAAGAAAGCCTCATAGTAATATAAAATATTAAAAGAACTAATGGTCCGGTTCGAACAGGGCACGACCGCACCGGAGGGATCCTCGATTATGCAATATCGGCCACTTTCGCCCAGATTTGTTATTTCGGTGACTATTTTGCTACCTATTGAAACCGGTTCCGGTTGCCACCCGATGACTTTGCTGTAGAAATCGCGGATATTATCCGCCTTTTCGGTTGTCAAATCGACCCACCGATAGCTCCGATGTTTTTTTGTTTTTCGGGCATTGGTTTTTCCCATTTAAAAGATAATTTAAAACAGAAAACGAATCGGCCTTAATATTATTAAAAATTATTATTAATTTCGCGGAGCAGTATTTCGAAAAACTCTTCTCTGGCCTGTTTTTCGTGCCAGGGATAATGACCGCATTGGGGCAGAATATAAAAACTTACATCAGCCAGGCAATCCACAAGAAAGGGTCGGATACCTTCAATTGGATGTGGATCATAATCGCCGTGGATAACCACCACCGGAATATCAATTTTGGAAAATTCGCTTTTAAGATAACCCGGTTTATCACGGCACGTTACATAATCGGCCCAGACTCCGGAAAAAATGTTATGTTGTACTTCAATAACTTCATTTTCGGCCAGAAGCGGGTCATACATATCACTACTGTCAAGGAGATTGCCCCATTCTTCCATCAGCGAATCTTTTGCCTTGGTCGAAGCATTATTCAGGTTTTCCTGAATTTGCTCATATCGTTTTCTCTCTTCGTCGGACAAGCGAGATAATCTGAGCGGCATTATTTTGGCCGAATTGACCGCATCGAAGACTCCGCTGCCAACAAGAATTATTTTATTTATGTTTGTTTTATCCTGTGCCGCGACAAAAAGAACCAGTATCGCTCCCCAGGAAGAGCCGACCAATGTAATTGGTTGATTAGTATAAGAATTTAATTGCTCGCGTAATTCTTTGATTTGTCCGTCAAGTGAATCTTTACTCTGAAGAGGCTCCATAACGCCAAAAGATTCGGATAATACGCGCGCTACCGGAGCCATATATCCGGGCGCACCCGGCCCACCATGAATCAGGGCGGCCCGGTATGGTTTTTCGCCGTAGGTTCGAACTGCCATAATTATATATTTTTATCTTTCCGAGTTAAGCTTCCATACAAAAAGAAATTATCGGTCGATTTTACCTGTCCCTTCCAGCCAAGCCTGTTTATTTTCAATACAAGCTCCTCCGGTTCATAAAATTGCTTAATAATTTCAAACTCTCTCCCGCTGTTTAGTTTGCGTTTGACTCGGCCGCTATTATCCAGAGAGGTATGGTTTTTCGCGGTCGATTCCAGTGTCAGCAGGCTGTCGACAAAAAAAACCTTGCCGGTCGGTTTGACAGCTTTTTTAATTTTATCCCAAAAATTGTCAAATTCAGACTGTGGAACATGAGACAGCCAAAACCCGAAAAATATAAAATCATATTTTTCGGTTGGTGACCAAAAGAAAAGATCAGCAATTATATATTCAACCTTATTTTCGAGGTTACTTTCGGATAAGCGTTGGCGATTAATCTCTATCATTTCGGGGGAAACATCGATTGCCAGCAATTTATCGGCACTGGGCGCCAGATATTCGGTCCAGAGGCCGGTGCCACAGGCCAGTTCGAGAATTTTACCTGATGGCTTTGATAATTTAAGCGCCTTACGCACCGATTCTATTTCGGCGAACCATTGCTGTCGATGTTTTTCTTCCCGGTCATAACGACCGATACGAAAAAACCATTCATCATATTCAGAGGCTCGCGCCCGATAATATTCAATTTGTTGTTTTAATAAATCTTTATCATCGATCATAAGAAAATATGCAAAAGTATT
>CAZJLX010000450.1:0-2670 GCA_964546545.1 uncultured Ignavibacteriaceae bacterium
TTTCATGTTGTTTCTCAATTCGTTTAACACCGCCGCCGCCGGTTAACTTATCGCGTCTTTTATTCAGGTTATCGATTTTTGAATCAGTCATGTAACATACCCTTAATATTTAAATGGAATCCCGGTATTCTCCCCAAACATCACGAAAAACATCGGATATTTCGCCGACAGTGACATAATTTTCGACCGCTTCTATAATCGGGTAGAATATATTTTCATTGTTTTTGGCCGCGTCGCGGATCGCCTTAAGATTGCTTTGGACAATTTCCGGATTTCTGCCGGCCTTCATCTTTTTTAATTCAGCCACCTGAATTCTTTCGGATTCCGGATTTACCTTCATGACCGCAGAGGCTTCCTCATGCTCCATCCGATAGCGATTCAACCCGACGACGACGATATCCTTCGATTCTATTTTTTTCTGATAATCATAGGCGGCGCGGCCGATTTCATTTTTATAATAGCCGCTTTCTATACTGGCAACCGAACCGCCCAGGCTTTCAATATGATCCATCAGCCGGATAATTTCTTCTTCCATTTTATTGGTCAGCATTTCCATATAGTACGAACCGGCCAGCGGATCTACGGTATTGGTTACGCCGGATTCTTCGGCGATTATTTGTTGTGTTCGAAGTGCGATTCCAACCGATTTTTCAGTCGGAAGGCCGAGTGCTTCATCGAAGGAATTTGTATGCAGCGATTGTGTTCCGCCCAAAACGGCCGACAACGCCTGAAGTGTCGTTCGGATAATGTTGTTTTCGGGTTGTTGCGCGGTTAAGGTGGAACCTCCGGTTTGGGTATGGAATCTCAGCATCAGCGATTTATCATTTTTCGGATTGTACTTTCTTTTTATCAATTCGGCCCAGATCCTTCTGGCGGCACGGAACTTGGCCACTTCCTCGAAAAGATCATTATGAGCCGCAAAAAAGAATGATAGCCGGGGAGCAAACTGGTCAATGTCCATTCCGGCTTCCAAAGCCGCATCGACATAGGCTAAGGCGTCGGACAGAGTAAAGGCGACTTCCTGCACAGCGGTTGCTCCCGCCTCACGAATATGATATCCGGAGATGGAGATTGTATTAAACCTGCTTAAATGCTTATTGGCATATTCAAAGATATCAGTGATTATTTTCATCGATGGTTGTGGTGGCAAAATATATGTCCCGCGTGCGATGAATTCTTTAAGGATATCATTTTGAATGGTTCCCTTAAGCTTATCAGCCGGGACTCCCTGTTTCCTGCCAACAGCAATATACATCGCGAGAAGGATAATAGCGGTGGCATTTATGGTCATGGATGTAGACACGTTATCAAGCGGAATACCATCAAATAAGACTTCCATATCATGCAGAGAATCTATGGCCACACCGGTACGCCCCACCTCGCCCAAAGCCATCGGATGGTCGGAGTCGAGTCCTATCTGTGTCGCTAAATCAAAAGCAACCGATAATCCTGTTTGCCCTTTATCGAGCAGATATCTGAAACGACGATTAGTCTCACCTGCCGTTCCGAAACCGGCATATTGCCGCATCGTCCAGAGGCGGCCGCGATACATACTGGGATAAATCCCCCGCGTAAACGGATATTCACCCGGTGACCCAAGTTCTTTATCCTTTATTGCGACCTGATACTCATTTAGAAAAACGGGAATCGCAATTCCCGAACCTGTCCGTTTTTCCAAACCGTTAAGGCCATTTGAAGAATCGTTGGCCTGACGGTCGGACTTATTTTTGCCTGTTTGAAGTGAAGACATAATAAACCTGTGATTAATATTCTCTGACTTTTTCCTGACCGTTCAGGACTCTTAAGGCGCCCATAGCCAAAGCTCGCATTTCGGCATTTCCCGGATAGAGCATTATCCTGGCGATAAATGATGTTCGTTTTTTTATGAGATTAACGAAGTCTTCGTCTCGCGCCATTCCGCCGGTAAGAACTATGGCATCCACCCGACCCTCCAAAACAGTCGCGCAACTGCCTATTTCTTTGGCAATCTGATAAACCATTGCACCATAAATAAGACGCGCTTTGGCGTCGCCCATGATTACCAGACGCTTTACTTCTTTTAGATCGCTTGTCCCCAAATAGGCCGAGACACCACCGTTGGTCATTATCTTGTGTTTAAATTCATCTTTGCTATATTTGCCGGACAGGGCCAATTTAACCAGACTCCATTCCGGGATATTTCCGCTCCGGGTCGGTGCCAACGGGCCGTCACCATTAAGAGCATTATTGACATCAATAACCCGACCCCGGCTATGAACCCCGACGCTGATTCCGCCACCCATATGAACAACGATAAAGCGACAATTTTCATATTTTTTGCCGAGATCTTCCGCCGCCTGCCTCGCCACGGCCTTTTGGTTGAGGGCGTGAAAAATCGATTCTCTTTTTATGTCGGGAATTCCGGACACGGTGGCAACCTCATCCATTTCCGAGACGGTAATCGGATCGACTATATAGGCTTTTACATTGGCTGCACCGGCGATTCTTTTGGCCAGGATGGCCCCCAGATTGGATGCATGGGCACCATAGGTACAACTTTTCAGATCCCGCAGCATACCGCTATTAACTCTGTATGTCCCGCTGAGGATTGGCCGGAGCGCCCCCCCTCGGGCAATAACACAACTGATCTGGTCGATATTATAGTTGCTTTCTTTAATACAGTCACTGATA
>CAZJLX010000451.1:0-2669 GCA_964546545.1 uncultured Ignavibacteriaceae bacterium
CCAGCGATAAGGCGTCAGTGATTCCTCATCATCGACTCCCTGAGCCAGCGATAACGTTCCTCTTATCCGGATCGCCACATCATCGCCCATTCCACTACCTAGATCGTACCAGTTTCCGGCTCCCCCGTTCAGGCTCAGATAGGTTGTCTGAGCGGCCGAAAAACCGGTATCGGCCACAATTGGCGACGTATAGGAATTATTATTAATTCTTACGGCCGCATAGATATCATCACCGGAGGAAACAGACACCGGTGTCGTAAAAGCAACCGAGTGATAGCCGGCCTCGCTGAAACTGGTATCCAGTTTGAAGGCAAGTAGATTACTTAGACTGCTGCCGTCAAAATCGTCATAAAGATAAACATCGACATCAGTCGTGACATCGTTGGTCCCAAATTCGACCCGCGTGACATTGATGTCTTCAGTCGGGACAAATTTACACATACCCCAGGCATAAGTATATCCATATCCGTACTGGGTTATCCAGCCGCCTTCATCATGGTACATCAATACGCCGCTGGCATCATAATCCTGATAATCATTGACAAAAGACGACCACATCCCGATATTGGCCGAGCCATAGGCGATTGTAAAATATCCGCTCTCGGCGCCGTACCCGCAGGTGCCGCCCCACCCGGTTCCCCAGCTATTTTTGACAATCCAGGCTCCGGTCCCGCCGGCATGCGTCAGGGTATCGTCCCAGCCGACGATCAAAACGGCATGATTGGGCGATTGGGCGGTTGGATGATACATCGTATACGAACCGTCGTAACTGTTGAATTCGGAGTTCCATGATGGTTCGGCATCGTTTCCGGCATACAGAGTGGTATAAACCGGACCGTTGGCATATATATAATTTTGCAGGACAACCGTGCTGGGTACTGCTCCGGAAGAAATAATTCTCCAGTCGAGCAGTGTTTTCTGATAGACACAACCGGTCGCACAACTGACATCGGAGGGAACGTATGGATCGCAGGTTTCGAGAACGGTTCCGGTTTTACTGAACAGGTCGACCAAATCATAAAACGAGCCGCCATTACAACTGCGATCGTGCCAGTTACATTCCTTGGCATTATTTTCCGAAAAATCATAAGCACTGCCGCCATTGATTAAAATCTTTGATTCAAAATTAGCCAGGGAGGCAAAAGCATAACAGGAACCGCAAGTCGATTGGTTTTTTATCGATGTGACAAAACCCTGCGCCCGACAATCATACTGCGCCGGGGCCGAGATCCGACTTAATTTGGCCGGACTATTTTGCCCGGTTAGATGTGACAGATCCATCGGAGGTGGAATAAAGCCGCGTCCGGGCGACATCTCTCGTTCTTCATTGGGCGCCGGAGGGGCTTCCGATGGCGTCTGACCAAAGGCAGAAAAATTGACGGCCAGGATAATTATCAGAACCAATAAAGCATAGCTCTCTTTAACGACAAAACGATACATATTCCGATCTCCTTCCAGACAATTTGAAAGACTATTTATCCTATCTGAATTTTCGACAGCATCAGGCGAAGACTAAACGGAATGCCGGAGATTGTGCATAGAAAGGATATTAAGATGGACACACCCTATTACGGGTGCGCAATAATTGAGCAGAAAAATACAGCCTATTTAATCGGCTGGTTCAGCCGGTCGAGAAATTTTAAAACGGCCTTTTGATGCTTGATATTTTTTTTCAGGTTATAATCGAGCGCGCTTTGCCCGGCCTGACGAATATTGCCTTCATAATATCTCTTAAACAGAAAAATAAAACTCAAAATACCGCCGGTATAATTTTCCTCTAACAGGCAGTCAATTGTCAAATAGGCCAGAGCGCCATCAAGAATCAGGGCGTTCAAACCATTCAGCCGACATCCGCTATAAACCTGTCCCAATCCCGGAATAAAAGTCGATAAAACACGGGCCGTATAAGCCGAACGATAATGGTCTTCGTCCGCATCCTGAAGAGCCGCTTTAAGCGAATCCAAATATATATTTTGCTCTGTGACATTTTCATCAATCAATTTTAGGGCGGTATTCCATTCGTACGTCAATACTGCCGATAGTACAAGAAGCTGATTGGCGTGATAAACCGAGGTCTTATTTTCGGAAAAATAAATAATCTGCCATAATTCGTCCCGGGCTTCGATATTATTCCCCCCGGCCATCAACAGCACTGCTCGATCCATCCGGCATTGCTCTGCCAGGCTGTCGCCCATCGAGTATTCAATCGCCTTATCCATCGCCGATAAAGCCTTGTCCCAGCGGCCCGATTCGGCCATGCAGTATCCGATCCGTGCATTTATTTCGCCGCATTTGTCCGACTCGGGAGAAAAATAAAGAAATCGCTTATATTCGGTAATCGCCTTATCATAAAAGCCTGCTGACCTCAGCGAATCGGCCAAAGATATAAGTCTGTCGGAACCATAACCGAACTGACTGATCATAAAAATCATCAGCAGAATATTAGGGCAGATTAATCTCAATTTTAAGACCCCGTAGATAATTTTCATAAAGCTGTTCATTATAAATCCGAACAGCCAGAACTGACCCGTAAATATTTCCGAGATAAAAGGTCGTACCGATCGTGGCGAAAATCCATCCTTTAGTGGAGTTGGCACCATCACGGTCAAAACCGTCATACGCCTGCCATCCGGTCAGACCGATTAAAAGCAGTGAATAAAGGCCATCGG
>CAZJLX010000452.1:0-2646 GCA_964546545.1 uncultured Ignavibacteriaceae bacterium
GCCCAAGCCCTTTATAGTGCAAATCGAATTGATGGGTTTGAATTAGCTTTTTTAAGCGACAAGAGATATGAACTTAAGTGTGACCATTTTGAAGTTTCTACGGCATCCAAGTACAATAGATTTAAAGAAAAATTGAGATTGCTTGTCGCGAAATTTATTAATGGATTTAACTTTGAAAAGGATCAATCCTGGCACTGTTTGGTTGAACTTAAAAAATTAAGAGATGACATAATACATCCAAAAGCGGATGAGGATGAATTAAATATAAACGATTATAACACCAAAGTGGATAAAGGCATAAAATCAGCAATAGATATCATCAATAGACTTTGCGTAGGAATTTTTGATAAGCAATTGCGTAAGGGACTTTTGGAATTAATAACATGATAAATCGTTTATCTAAAATACTGGTTGCCAATCGGGGGGAGATTGCGGTGCGGATTATACGCGCCTGCCGCGATGCCGGGGTCAAATCGGTCGCGGTCTACTCCGAATGCGACAAAACCGCCTACCATGTTCGTTTGGCCGATGAGGCGTACTATGTCGGCCCGTCACCCTCGCGCGAAAGCTACCTCGTTCAACAGAAAATTATCGATGTCGCCAAACAGTCGGGTGCTCAGGCGATTCATCCCGGCTATGGTTTCTTAGCCGAGAATGCCGAGTTTGCGAAATTGTGCGAGGATAGCGGCGTCATTTTTATCGGGCCAAAATCAAAGACAATTGCGCAACTGGGCGATAAACTGGTCGCTCGTAAAATGGCGCTAAAGGCGAAACTGCCGGTTGTTCCGGGCGATGAATTTGACCTTGATGATTTAAACAAAGTGAAGCCTATTGCTAAAAAAATAGGTTATCCGGTGCTGGTCAAGGCGGCGGCCGGCGGCGGCGGCAAAGGTATGCGGGTGGTTAATGATGAAAGTAAATTAATCGAATCGGTCGAATCGGCGATTCGCGAAGCCGGTTCGGCTTTTGGTGACGGTCGTGTCTATCTCGAGAAATATCTTATCAAACCGCGCCATATTGAAATACAAATTTTAACCGACAGTCATGGTAACGCCGTTTATCTCGGCGAACGTGAATGCTCGATACAAAGGCGACATCAGAAAGTAATCGAAGAGTCGCCTTCGGCGATAATAAATGAAAAACTGCGGCAGAAGATGGGTAAGGCGGCGGTTAATATCGCACTGGAGTCGGGCTATATCGGCGCCGGCACGGTGGAATTTTTGGTCGACCAGAATCTAAATTATTATTTTCTTGAAGTGAATACAAGACTGCAGGTCGAACATCCGGTAACGGAAATGGTGACCGGTATCGATCTGGTGCGCGAGCAGTTTTTAATTGCCGAAGGCCGACCGATGTCGATTCGGCAGGAAGATATCAAACCGCGCGGTCATGCAATTGAATGCCGTATCTACGCCGAGGATCCGTCGCAGAATTTTATGCCCTCAACCGGGATATTATCCGAATACCGCGAGCCATCGGGACCCGGTATCCGGGTCGATTCGGGTGTCGTCGCCGGATCGGAGATACCGATTTTTTATGATCCGATTATTTCCAAGATGATCGTTTGGGGCGGCAGCCGTGAAGAATCTATCAAGCGGACGATCCGGGCGCTTGAGGAATACCGTATCTCCGGTGTCGAGAGTACGATTGGGTTTGCCCTGGCGGTGATGAAAAATGAAATCTTTCGTACAGGCAATTATGCGACTGATTTTATTGATGCCGAATTCCCAGAGCGCGATTTTGACCGTGACAACAGTGAACGCTTGACTCGCGCGGCCATCGCCGGTCTGATCTTTGAACAGATCAGTTGCCGCAAAGTGGGGATGACGTTTAATGATAAACAGGCAACGCCGTCCGGCTGGGTGAGTCATTATCGTCGCGAAGGTGTAAAAAGTCTGAAGGATAGATAAAATGCCGGAGAGCAAAGAGAAATATCTGGTGACAATTGGCAATCGGGAATTCGATTTTGAGTTACAATCCGACGATAACGGCTTCCTGGTTGAATTGAACGGCTCTGAATATCAGGTGGATATCGACCGTTTAACCGAGCGGAAATATCTTCTAAAAATCAATAATAGCAGTTCGGAGGTCGAAATTTCTCGCAACGGCGGTTCATTGGAAATATTTATGGATGGCCGCGATGAACATGTTCGGGTTGAGCCTTTTCATCTGGCCGAACTTCGCAAGCGGGCTGGAGTTTCTGCCGACAGTCTTGAGAATAAAATGATCACGGCCCCGATGCCGGGTCTGGTGCTTTCAACGGAAGTTATTCCGGGCGATAAAGTGTCTAAAGGCCAGACATTGATTATTGTTGAAGCGATGAAAATGGAAAATCTGATTAAGTCGCCCGCTGACGGGATCGTTAAAAAGATTTTTGTCGAAGCTTCTCAGGCAGTCGATAAAAATGACAAACTTCTGGAGCTGGAATAAATGAGTGACGAAAAATTGACCACTTCCGGAATAAAAATTCCCGCTGTTGTCGACTCCGCTTTATCCGGCGATCGAAACCTTCCACCGCCCGGCACGTACCCTTTCACGCGCGGCATATATCCCGATATGTATCGCGGCCGCCTATGGACTATGCGCCAGTATGCCGGATTTGGCACCGCCGAGGAAACCAACAAGCGTTTTCGCTATCTTCTTGAG
>CAZJLX010000453.1:0-2641 GCA_964546545.1 uncultured Ignavibacteriaceae bacterium
TATTCTGATAATAAATCCATCTTTAGGATTATCGGCCGAAACGCCTGATGCGGGTCGCTCGACATTGGATGGATGCGATCTTTTTCCCACCAATTGTGTGACCGACGGTGAAGATTGCGGCGAAGATATAAACGGCGGTTGTTCGATGCCGGTGCCGTTTTTTACGCCGATTGCGTGTGGCGATTCGATGTGCGGGACGATCTGGGCCGAGGACTGGAATCATGATACCGACTGGTTTGAATTGATATTGACGGAACAGACATTGATAACCTTAACAGGAGCGGCTGAATTTCCGCTGCTGTTTGGATTCGGCGACAGCTCCGATTGCTGGGGAATGAGCGGTCTGGATCCGTTCGCTCAATCCGACGTGCCCTGTAGCCTGATGACGGTATCTCGTATCGCCGGACCCGGCAAATACTGGATTTATGTCAGCAGTGTGGAATTTAACGGTTATCCCTGTGGCGTTTCGAATAATTATTGGATAACTATCGATTGTGAAATTGAAAATTGTGATTGCGAGCCGGGTGAAGTCAATGGTATGGTTCCCGTGAATATTTTTGACGTGACGTACCTGGTAAGTTATTTATATAAAGGCGGGCCGGCGCCGGTTCCTTATGAGATATGTTCCGGTGATGCCAATGGCGATTGTCTGGTAAATATTTTTGATATTACAGGTTTGATAGTCCATCTTTACAGCGGCGGCCCGATTTCCGAATGTAATTCATGGAAATCAACCTGTGGTACGCCCTTAAGATAAGGATTAATTTAAATTCTAAAAAAAGGCCGGCTTTCTGATAAACCGGCCTTTGCTTTTTTAAAATTATCTTCAGTGATTATCTTAGAGGTGGGCCGCAGGCGTTAAGCCAGTCGGTACAGTTGCATGGCGCCGGTCCGGCCTTATAGAGATAGGTAATCAGGTACGTGACATCAAAAATATTTACCAGACAATCGCAGTTTGGATCGCCCGAACAGAGTGCATATGGAATCGGCGGCAGACCTCCTTTATACAGGAAGTTTATCAGGTATGTAATATCAAAGATATTTATTGTCCCGTCGCCGTTACAGTTACCGGGCATACAGTTGCAGGGTGTTGTCAGGGCGAAAGCGAGATTCACAGATGTTTCCGGAGTATACTCATGTCCCACCGGGTAATAAAGTGGACACCAGAATCCGGGCGGATCGCATAAATAGGTGGCATTATCGTTCCAGTTGAAATAATCCGGCGTCGTTTTCCAGCCGAAGCCATATTCCGGCTGTGCATTGATATCTCTAATACCGAGCCAGTAGATAATTCCCTCTTCCTGGAAAAAGGCTATCTCTCCGGGGATATAGATATCATACTGGTAGCAGTTGAGATGATTATCATCAATCCAGACCGCACCCGGTATCACATAATAATCCTCCGGATTATTGTCAGTAATCTGGGTCACAATATATGTCCCGGGCTCAAAAACATACCTCCAAAGAAGTTCACCCGGCATGCTATAATCGACCTGACCGGCCGGAATGTCGGCATAAAATGAGATCTCGAATGTCTGACTCGGCAAATCGGGAATAACGTCATTACGGAAGGAGCCCCAGAAATGAATATCTGTTATGGGACCGGTAAAATTACAGAGAAAATCATCAGCCAGACCGTTATATTCATAGACAGGAAAAGGAAACATATCAACATCCATGCCGGTGTTGTCGAGATTGGGCGGTTGGTACCATTTGTCGTTTTCAATCGGTTCCATGATGAAGATACGGTAATCCTCCACTTCGCCGTCCGGTGCGAAACCATTATAGGATAGGCCTCCTATTGAACTGTATCTCCAGCGGCTGAATGTTACCCCCGGGGCAGCATTATTAGGAACATACTCGGATAGAAAATTCGTACCCGGGCTTAACGGTTCGGCAGCAAAAATATTTTCGTTGGCGTCGGCCCAGTCACCATCATTGTTCCAGTCGATCCAGGCATCCAGAAAACCGGGCATGGATGCTATTACTTTGATAGTCATAGAATTACCCGGAATGACAGGAGTCGTAATTATGACACCATCTTCATCATCCGCCTGAGCCGGATTATTGTCATCGCCCAGCGCCGTGGCAGATGATATTCCGTCCGGCTCGGGATCGATCAGTGTTCCCAGATAGAAGGGAGGATCGATGGCATGGACTGCTCCGTTATTGATCGATAATGTCTGATATGGCAGATCGGGAGCATCACCGTAATCGAATACCTGCCCGAATGCTTGTATCGGGCAAATGAGCAAAACTGTGAACAAAACCAATAAGAGTGAACCTTTACTTTTCACAGTACCTCCTTAATAGGTTTTTGTAGCCAATAAAATAAATCTATCTAAAAAAGTCAGTTTCGAAAACCTTCTTGTAATTATTGTCATCAGCAAATCTTAATTTTGGAGGCGGAAGAATGGACACGGATTAAGTACCTATGCCTCCATATTGTCAATATAAGCCGATTTCGCGGATGTGTCAAGAAATTACCGGGATTGAGGACGGATTTATTAGAAATACCAAAAAACAAAAGGCCCCTTTCGGGGCCTTTAAAACGTAGTTATCTTAACGGTGGGCCACAGGTCGCCAGCCATGTATCGCAATTGACCGGGCCAGGTCCGCCCTTGTACAAAAAGGAAATCAA
>CAZJLX010000454.1:0-2629 GCA_964546545.1 uncultured Ignavibacteriaceae bacterium
CTCGCCGTGCTTGCGGTGGGAACCTGCGCATCGTTCGGCGGCATTCCCGCCGGCGAGGGCGAATGGGGCGGTTCTGGTCGAGGGGCGGCGGTTGATTCAGCCTTTTTTCAATTGCTTCAACGCCGTAATGACTTCCGTGGCTTTCTCATAACCGCCGAGGACTTTAATCTTTTCAACCGGTCGCCACCAGGCTGTCGCCCAGCCGCCCTGAGTGGATAAGCCATTAATAGTGCTGTTTTGCAGGATGCCACCGAAGTATGACCCGAGATTTTGTCCTGTGAACCCTTCCGCTGAAAATCCATACTGATTCTGATAATTCAACTCAACGTGCCCTGAACCGGCCCAGCTTTCATACTTCTGGAAATTACCCAGATTGGTTTCCGCCTTAAGTTGTCCCCATAGACCGGAGCCTCCGAAACGAAGATAGCTGTTATCTGAGATCGAATACCAAACATCAATTCGTCCCTGACCGGTAGGAATTCCGGCATCGGTTCCGTCATCGGGACCATCGGCTGCTTCACCCAGCGACAGAGAAAAAGTCGGCGTCAAATCAGTACCAATGGTTCGGAAAAAACCACCCGCGAAAGAAACAGTGGCCTTATCCGACGGCTCAATGGTGTACCAGAGACTAATCTGAGGACGACGATAACCGATATTTCCACATCCCCACATTGTCGTATAATTCAGAGTTGAGGGATTTAAAGGCGACACCAAATCCGAGGTTTGTCCCGCCAGAAGTTTAAAATTGCCGGATTGAATAGTAAAATAGGCATGACGCAATTGCAGCATAGCACTGTTTTCTTCAATCGTTCCCGGATCGACATTGGCATATAGATCAAACTCAATATTCCCGCCTACATCAACTTCATCATAACCGCGTCCCTTGAGAGTCATCCCGAATCGGGTTTCATTGGCGGTCATGTTGAACTGATCATCATTTTTGGCATAAGCTGGGCGCGGAACCCACATGACAAAATTGCCGTGACTCGTAAGATTCTGATCGTAAGCGCCGTCCAATTTAAAGTACCCATACCAGTTTAAATCAAATGATGATTTTTCACCGGCTGAGACTGAGACGGCAGCGATAAGCACCAGGCCTATCAGCAGCATCGTGGCAGTACATGTCTTTCTCATAATCTGCCTTTCCTTTTAATAAATATTAGGGGGTTGATTTATCTGAATTTTTCCGTCCTAAAAACCTCCTGTCCTGTCAATAACGCCTTTTCCAACGGCGTAAAATTCTCGCCTTTTTTATCGGCAGACGGGCCAAATTCTTCACCCCTGTCTGAAAAAACATAATTTTTTTATAAATCGCTCATAGAGTCTGTTTAATCTCAGAATTGTTGCTTTTTTCGAACGAAGTCTTTATATTGCGCGAGTTTTGGAACGAACAGGTGAGAGTATTGTGCCTAAATTGTTAATTCGCTCCTGCTTTTTTATATATTTTCAAACAAGTCAATATTTTTTATCTGGAGAAACCACCGGTATTGTTTTCATCCGGAGAAAGGTGGATGAATGAAAGAACTACGAGTGGGCGAGATCATGATCCCGCTCGAGAAATATCCGCGAGTATTGATAAATGACACATTACGCCAGGCTATGAAAGTCCTTGAGGAATCTGTTCTGGCCGTCGGCGAGCATCAATCCTTGCCAAGAGTAGCGCTGGTATTTAATGAAAACGGCAATCTGGCCGGGATGGTCAGAAGGCGCGATATTTTAAGGGGCATGGAGCCCAACTTTTTAATTCAAAAGCCGCTTAATTATCGCAAAAAGTTATTTGATGTTTCAATCGATCCAAATTTATCAGCCATATCTTATGAAGAAATTATCGATGGCGTAACCGAAAATATGAAAAAACCTGTTTCTTCTGTTATCAGGCCAATCGAAATGACAGTCAATTATGATGACCATATTTTTCTTGCTATATATGAAATGAATTCCTGTCACTTAAGTTTATTGCCGGTTTTAAAGGATAAAATTGTTGTCGGGATTGTTCGTTCAGTGGATGTTTTTCATGAAGTAGCCAAATTGCTGCTTTGACAGACAAAAAAATCTTTTTGTGGAGGAAAAGGTCCCCCCGGATCTGTAGAACGGCATGACAAATAGTCCCGAAAATGTCAAAAAAGGCCCGGTGCTGGAAACGGCTCGAATTTCCAAAAAAAGAATGCCGGTCGATGTCAGAAGGATTATCTTTCTTTTCCTGGGCATCATTTTATTCGCAGTCATCTATCTGGCCCCCCCATTACCGGATGCAGTAGATCCTATGGGTAAAACCTTTGAATTAACACGTGAGGGCAAGGCGGCTCTGGCGCTCTTTTTATTGGCCGCTGTCTGGTGGGTCTTTGAGGTGATTCCGATCGGTATCACAAGTATTACAATCGGTGTTGTCCAGGCACTCTTTTTAATCAGACCGGTCCGGGTCGCCTTTACCGACTTCCTCGATCCGTCAGTGTGGTTTATTATCGGCTCCATTGTTATCGGCATGGCCTTTTCTAAAACAGGCCTGACCAAACGAATGGCGTACCGTATGCTGGTCGTCGTCGGTGAAAAAACAAGCATGATTTACCTTGGTAGTTTCGTAATGACGGCTGCATTGACATTGATTATGGCGCACACCGCTGTTGCCGCC
>CAZJLX010000455.1:0-2629 GCA_964546545.1 uncultured Ignavibacteriaceae bacterium
AGATAATTTTGATGGCGATTCTTTGGATAAAGCTAATTGGAGTCAGTATGAAAGTACACCATCGCCTTATTCTTTGACAGGAAGCGGAGAGCTGCAAATTGATGGTGAATCCAGCGGAGGAGACGCTACGTTTGTTTACAATACTGCCATATCCGGCAATTATGTCAGAGTTAACTCTAAATTTCGGACTACTCAAAATGATCCCATCAATGATGATGTAGATTTGGCAATTCATATTAATGTTGATTTCAACTCTGATAGCCGGTATTCTCTTGTGCTAACGTCAGATCCATCCGGAGCTTCCAGAGATTATGAACTGGCGATTGTTAAGCGAATTAATAGTGTTGATACGGTGCTGTTGCATGAATCGATGGGGGGCACAATGCCACAAATCAGCGCCGGTAACAACTATATTCTCGAGGGTATTAACAGCAATGGTAATATCACATTTGCGGTAAAGGATGATGGCGGAACTATACTAAAATCACTCTCTTTAAATGATTCATCACCATTCTCGGACGGAAAAATCGCAATTAGCGGAGATTTAAATATCGGTACAACAGGTCAGCAATCAATCTTTTTTGATTATGTCATAGTCGAAAAATATTATTGATTAATTTGTCTTGGACTATTATCAATTTGAAAGCCAAGATGGTCGATCCCCGTGATTCGGACCTTTTTACTGTCACTTTTTTCGTTATTTTTTCACATCCCCACATTTTTACTGACATGGTTTGACAGTGGCCCCGTTTATTTATATTATAAAATGTGATATAAAAAATCATAAAAAAGCCTTTTATTAGGCAAAAACCAGATATCAGGGTGAAAAAATGAAGAAAAAAACAGGCAACACAAATAGAGAAGAGGTCAAGATGGTGGTAGGAATTCCTGACCGAAAAAGAGCGCTCGATAACGCGCTGCATCAGATTGAAAAATCATTCGGCAAAGGTTCGATTATGCGGCTCGGCGACGATGCCGTGCTTCCGATCGAAGTTATCCCGTCCGGTTCGCTCGGACTTGATTTTGCACTCGGGGTCGGCGGTATTCCGCGCGGACGAGTAACCGAGGTTTATGGCCCCGAAAGTTCGGGCAAAACGACTCTGTCGCTTCATTTTATAGCCGAAGCTCAAAAACTGGGCGGGATCGCCGCTTTTATCGATGCCGAACATGCTTTTGACGCCCGCTATGCCAAAGCGCTCGGGGTCAATGTCGACGATCTTCTGATTTCCCAGCCCGATACTGGCGAACAGGCGCTGGATATTACCGAGACGCTGGTCCGGTCCGGCGCGATTGATATCATCGTTATCGATTCGGTGGCGGCGCTGGTGCCCCGCGCCGAGATCGAGGGTGAGATGGGTGACTCGCATATGGGCCTTCAGGCGCGACTGATGTCACAAGCGCTGCGCAAACTGACGGCGGTCATCTCCAAATCAAAAACGGCGGTGATATTTATCAACCAGATCCGGATGAAAATCGGGATTATGTTCGGCAATCCTGAGACGACCACCGGCGGTAACGCGCTTAAATTTTACTCGACGATTCGTCTCGATATCCGAAAAATCGCCACGATTAAAGAGAATCAGGAAGTGGTCGGAAGTCGGACCCGGGTGCGGGTGGTGAAAAACAAAGTTGCCCCGCCGTTTCGTGAGGCCGAGTTCGATATCACTTATGGTAAGGGCATTTCACACACCGGCGAGCTTCTCGATATTGCCTCGGATCATGATATTGTCGAAAAATCGGGGGCCTGGTACAGTTACGGGTCGGATCGTCTCGGTCAGGGTCGTGAGGCGGCCAAACGGTTTCTTGAGGAGAACGACGACATTTATGGCGAGATTAACACAGCTATCCGCGAGAAACTGATTTTACCGACCGAGAAGAAGGAAGTGGCGGAAGAGACGGTTGAGGCGAAAGAAGAGTAGGGGAAAATATTATTAAAAGTCTGTGGCCAAGGCGTGCGATAGATTGTATTATGGAACAAATAAAATCTAAATTGTCACCCGCTGAATATATAAATGGAAAAAAATGGTGGCATTCCAAGCCGTTTGATCCAAATTCATATAGGAAACGCGGCATTTTCCTAGCATGGTCTTTCAAGGAATGTATGTTTTATGGCAGGCCGTTCGATACCCCTTTCAGTGTGAATATAAAACAACCATTAATTGGCAACGAAGATGCTATAGTAATACAATTATTCGGCCGCGATTCTAAAGAATATACTCAATTTAATAATCTAGGCTGTTGTTCTATTCATAATCGTTTCGAACTGGATAGGAAAATATAAAAGGCCGCAAAATCAAGGGAACATGATGCAATTGCTATATTGTCGGCGGTTGGATATAAGCGTTACAAAGACACCGGAAAAATGCCGAGGGCTATAGAATTGAACATATTGGATAATAATTTTGAAAAATGTTGCATTCCCGTCGATCCGCGGTTATTTTAAGATATATTTAACGGGTTAATTAAAAATGAATCCAAAACCATTTGTAAAATGGGCTGGCGGAAAATCTCAACTACTTTCACAATTTGAAGGTTTTTTCCCCCCAAAATTCAGGAATTATATCGAACCGTTCGTAGGTGGAGGGGCAGTATTTTTTAAGTTATTTTCCGCTGGAAGGCTTGATAAGAG
>CAZJLX010000456.1:0-2624 GCA_964546545.1 uncultured Ignavibacteriaceae bacterium
GGTCTTCAAAACCGTGGGGAGGCGGTTAGGCCGTCTCCGGTGGGTTCGATTCCCACCCCTTCCGCTTATTTAGGATATATGTTTGTCAAAAGTATTTTTTTGATATATTTAACAATGCGTAGTGAATTGGATTATGGATTTTAAATATGAATGTGATCCTGGTATACTGCTCCTCATTAGTTGACAGATTTGGTTAAGGGATTATTTTTTGATCGCTTCGAAAGCCTAATGATTGCTGATGCTTTGGTTATGAGAGCATAATTAATACAGCCATTAATCCTATTTTTATATGAACCTGTAATTGGCAAAAACTTTATTTATAAATTTTTCCTGATTTAAACCGCTACAAAATAAAAAACCCGCAGGTTTTACCTGCGGGTTTGAAAAAAATCTACAATAGACTATTTAATCAGTCACAGTGGCCGGGGCCAATGTCACCATTATTGTAATCATCAAATGTGGAGTGCAGCTTTCTGACTTCCTTCATCATCTTTTTGCTTAGGTCATCCCAGTCCGTCCAGTTGTAATCAGCCAGAAATTCATCGGCATCGCTGATTTCAGAGCCAATTGCAGAACCGGCGGCACCATTGGCAATATTGAGTTTGGCGGCCAGCATCTGCGCCATCATTTTCGTGATTGCGTTTGACGGATCACCATATACTTTCTGAGTCAGAATATCATGGGCCAGCTGTCCATTATCGACATAAATGCTTTCGTCGCCTGACGGATCGCCGAGCCAGATCGGGAGCAGCGGGGTGACCACATCAGCCTGCGGGCCAAAACCACCATGATTCTTCCAGAATCCGATTGTCAGGCTGCAGCCTTCCATCGGAATCAGGTAAAGACCTGCGTCCCAGGACATATCATTTTCGCCCGAATCCAGTGTCGTGCAGGTTGTCATACCGGTGGACGGATCGGCATCGCTGTCGACCATATCATCAGTGCCTTGATCCTGCATAGTGAAATCGTAACCTTCAGGCTCAATGAACTCGACATAATAATCGCCCGGTATCAGGTTGTCGAAAAGATAAAAGCCATTAGCATCGGTCATGGTTGTGGCGATTAAAACATCTTCACAATTATACAGGTTTACCGTTACCTCCGGAAATCCGGGCTCATCGGCATCCTGGATACCGTTCTGGTTTTCATCAATCCAGACCGTATCGCCTAACGAGGCATAATCGATCTCTTCGGGCATATCAAATTTGATCAAAGCCTGCTTTTCTTTATCGGTTTCATTATACCAGCCAATGTTCAGGACTTCCGAAAGCCCGGTGTTGGCATCAGGGTAAAGTTCGTAAATATAAGCATCGGCATTGGCCGCCAGCATTTCGCATGTCACACTACCGCCCATATCATAGCAAATCTCTATATAAGGCTGGTTGCTCAGATTCTGGCGGCTGTGAAGAACCGTTCGAGGGTATGAATTATCCGTCTGTTCCAGCAGGATACCAAAATTATCATACGTTCCGTCTGACCAGTTTTGGAACAGCGAGGTTATATCTATGGCATACCAGCCCACAGAATCGGAGTTGAAAGTGGCCGTTACGGTGGCGTCAAAACTGCCGCCGAAGTTATTCCACGTCACTTCGGTTTCGACCCAGTCAGCCGTAATCCGGTGAATCGATACGGTATGAGTGCTCATCGATGAAGCATACACATAAAGCATAACCGATTCAAAAGTCGTGCCCGGAAGCACCGCGGCAGCTTTATTAGAATAGGCGATCTGGCCAAGATCGGACTGGCTGAAGCTCTGTGGCTCAACCATGTCGCCGGTGCTGCTACAGCCGATAAAGGCGACGACCATAAGGGCCATCAATACCAGCAGATTGATTGTTTTGGACATTAAAATCCTCCATGAGTTGGTAGTTAATGATTGATTGGTTTCTATACTTCGATTTTTTGCATATAAGGGTAATTATTATGCAAATATCCTCATCATCTATTAGACCTTTTGCACAATTTATTACTATTGCTTCTATGTAAATGCGTTTTTGGCGATTATTGATTATCAATAACTTGCCCCTAAAACGCAGTAGCACATACTATTTTCTACTCCTAAGCCTTTACGTATAAAATATGTCAAAACCACAATATTAATATTGTTTTAGCAAAAAAGGCTCCCACATGAACAAAGGGAGCCTTTTAATTAACCAATCGTTAATCGAGAGGTGTTATTTATTCGCCTTTTTCCATATCGTGCATTCCGGTATGACATTGGTCCATTTCATTATGACCCTTGCACCAGCTATAGCCCTTGCCATCGACATTGAATGACTCGACATCCAGAAGGTTGGCGTCGGCATAATAAATGCCAGTGACCTCGATCTTTTTTCCGTGCCAGTCACTGCCCTTGAGCAGATCGACCGAATAATCATTTTCGAGAAATGAAATATATTTGCCGTTTTCCAACTTCACTGAATGCGTATGCCCATATACTTTGCACTGAGAATTGGCGCCTTCGGACATTTTCAGGTCGCATCCGGCGCAGCTTAGAGTTCCATTAAAAGACTTGTGAATTCCTTTTTCTCCGGCAATAGCGCTGAAAGCAAACAGGAACAACGCCGCGGCGGCAATAAGGAATAATTTAGTGGACATAAAACCTCCATTTTAGTAATTTATTA
>CAZJLX010000457.1:0-2614 GCA_964546545.1 uncultured Ignavibacteriaceae bacterium
TTATTGATAATATCGCAGTCGCGGATAATAACCCGCGAGCGGCGGATAACGACTCCGGCATCGGTGGCGTTGCCGTCGGCATCACGAATTCCGCCGGTGATAGTCAGATTTGATAAATATAATTTCGGCGAATTGACAATATATACGCCGTATCCGGCATTCGTTTTCAGGATAGATTTTTCGCGATCCTGTCCGATTATCACCAGCGATTTGTTCTGTATGATAAAACCGTAGCTGGCCGGGACTTCTGTTTGATGTTCGCTACAGTTGCCACAGAGCGAATCGATAAATCGTGTCGGTGAGGCGGCAAAGGTTTTACCACCGATAATTAATGTGTCACCATCGGAGGCAAAGTCAATCGATGCCTGAAGATCATTACCTCGCTCGATAGTGTACGTTCGGGCGAACGCTGTAACGTCAATGAATAGAATAAGCAACATTATAACTAATATTACAATTCTGAGATTATTTTGTAGTCCATGTTTCATATCGGAAAGATAAAAACACAAAGCAGGATAGCAAGATAAAACGTCATTCACCATTTGACATTTTATTGTTTCAGGCGTTATAATTGTAGTATCGGGATGTGGGATAATGTATCCGAATTTCTGAGGGATTAAGGATTACGACAGAATATGAATATTAAATGGCTGAATAAATATATTTGTCTTTAAAAGGAGGTGAATATGAGAAACGGCAAGTTGCCTGTTTTCGCGATCATTATATTAGGCGCACTTTGCTTAAGCCTGATTCATTGCAGCAAAAGTGTTGATTTGGACGATGTAGCTTATTCTTTCACCGGGATCGTAAGGGATAGCGCTACCGGATTGCCAATTGATAGTGCCTGGATAAGAGAGGGTGATAGTCTATCCGAGTTTATCGCATATACTGATTCAACCGGCTTTTATAGATATATGTCACCACACTTTAATGCGCATTCTGTAACAGCTTTTTGTGGCAAGACTGGATATGAAACCAAAAGTGTATCATTTTATTTAAATATTGACAAAGGGAATATTGACTTTGAACTGACCCAATAAAAAAAGGAGGGAGAAATGTTTAGGCCAACTATATTTATCCATTTAGTTTCTTTGTAAAGAAGGTGTTTATGAAAACTAATTTGAAAAAACCAATGATTACTTTATTATTGATATTATTCATTCCATTTTTGATCAATTGCGAAGAAAAGACAATTGTTATTGACGGTGGAACACATGCATTTAGCGGTTTTGTAAGAGATAGTATCAGTGGCATTTCAATTGACAGTGCATGGATAGATATTGGCGATTCAATTTTACCTCATCATACGTATACCGATACGAATGGTTATTATATATTAAGAGTACAAACTAAAGAGCAGATTAATATCTTTTGTGGCAAGAACGGATATTACACGAAAGATACTGCGATAAGAGTTATTACTGATCTGGACAGTATTAACTTTTTATTGGATGTAGAATGATAAAAAGAGGAATCTATGTATCAGGTAGTTATTTCTATCGTATGCATTATTGCCTTAGGCATTTCTGCATTTGGAAAAGAGTCCAACACATATATACGAATAAATGCCAATGACGAAAAATCGTTACAAAATTGTGAAATGATTATTAATTCAATAGGTGGAAAAGTTAATCATATTTCCCCCCCCAACGAGGTTATTTGTTTTTTGCCGTCCGAAAAATATGATATTTTCAAAAGCCTTCTTAATAGCGAAGTTGAGAGTATAAATTTAAAAACAGATGCCAAGAGTTATTCCGAGACAATAGGATATAAAGGTTGGACGCATTTTAAAAACAATAAAACAAAAACTAAAATCCAAAGTAATATTTCGGAAAATTATCTATCACAGTATATATGCAAAAAATTGATATATGAAATAAACGGCGATATGAAATTGAATGATCCGGGTCCTCCCGCTTATGATAGGTTGACCAACCAATATTTAATTGGCAAGATTGCTAATGTATGAAGATTTCTGTATCGGCGAATCGCCCTGGGGTATTAATCTCGATATAGAATCATGGTATGGCGCCGGAGTTGACGTATTAAATAACTCCAACGGTGAAGTCTTGTTATTATCTTACGGTTCTAATAATCCTATAACCGAAAGCCGCCTTCGGAAATTCGATTCCGACGGTTGTTTGGTTTGGAAGAAAATATATAATCACGGCGGTGGTGATCTGTTTCTTCTGGGTATGGATATTACATCGGACGGCGGGTATATACTGGCTGGAAAACCGGATATATATTTGCTGAAACTCAATCAGCAGGGAGACGTTGAATGGATAAAAAATTATACCGGCGGCTATGCCCGGGATATTAAACAAACGGATGACGGAGGATTTATTGTTACAGGGAGTGATTATCTTAATGAATATGGTGATGCGTTTATAATGAAAACCAATTCGTCGGGTGATCTCGAATGGAAAACTCTGGTCGGACAACCATCCCGCAGTTCTAGCGGCTATTCGATTATACAAGATAGTGATGGTGGTTTCATTATGGCAGGATTGCTGTATCAATATGAATATACATTGAACTCGTGGGGTTATGTCGCAAAAACCGATGAATACGGCAATTTCCTCTGGTCAAAAGCTATTGGCGATTTTTCTTC
>CAZJLX010000458.1:0-2609 GCA_964546545.1 uncultured Ignavibacteriaceae bacterium
ATTTACTTCGTTATCTCCGTTGGCATCACCGCAGGCGCGCTCAATCACAATACTTAAATGCTGAACATCGTCAAGCTGCGGCTCGGAACCGTCAATCACCCGCACCGAAAAATGATTTTCACCCGGACCGGTCGGCACGCCGGATATAACACCGCTCGAATTGTCAAGCGACAATCCGCCGGAAAGGCTTCCGGCGGTAAGCGACCAGCCAAAAGGCGGCGTGCCACCTTCGACATTTAACGGTTCACTGTACAATGACGTCACCATGCCATCGGGCATCGAAGTATTCACGATTTTCATCGAGGGCGGTTCCTCGCCCCGCACCTGAACCCGAATCAGAAAGTTATAGTCATTGCCGTAAACATCACTTAACATGCGCCAGCTGCCGTTATCATACAGACCGGAGCGGTGCATCGACGGATTACCGTCATCCATATATATATAATAGGAGTCAGCCGGCGCCGGCTCCAGACAATGAAAAGCGATATGAAAATCTTCGCCCTCGTCCAAAACAATCTGCTTATCGTACAGATCAATCGAAAAACTACTGCGCGTCGGCAGATCGACCGAATCTATCATCGAGGTCGGAAAGATACCGTCGCTGTTCATGATATACATCCGGAACGGCGTCGTCCCGGTAAATTCGCCGTCGACCGTAACCGAACTCAAAGTGCAGGCGACTTCGGTTGTAAACCGTGTGAAATACATATCCCAGTCCGAGTTGTTCGGCAGACCCATCATGTACGAGGCGGTACCGTTGTCATACTGGAGTGTCGCGCTGGAAGACAATTTCTGAATCGTCAGCGTCGGATCGCCCTGCAGTGTCATCCCGTAAAACCATTCGATCTCCCACTGTTCATAGCCACCCTCGGCGCGGGCAATAAACCAATCGCGGAAAGATTCGCCGATCGTCGCCCCCAAACCGAACGGCCGATAGAAATCTTCAAAGTACAGCATCGAACCTGTCTTGCTGCTGCCGATTGCAGCCAGACCGCAATCGGGATTGAAAATGTACCAGCCGGAACAATAATCGGGATCGGTATACCGCGCATTGGAACAGGCGAACAGATTATAAAAATGTGCTTTCGGTTGAATCGCCTTGATTTCGGAATTGTAAATCCATGACCATTCATCGTCCGGATTCTTAAAACCATGCCCTCCCGACCAGGAATGCGCACAAACCAGAATCGACTCATAATCCTGCGGCAGACGCGTCTTATAATCGGGCGACCATGTCATCCACTCGTCGGATATAAAAGTGCGGCTATTGTATGCTTCACCGACATTCAGATCCCACCAACTTCCGGGCGCCCAATCATCATCGATATAAACCAGCGCCCGATTGGCGACCGGTAATAAATCGCAGCGATAGCGATGATTCTTGGCGAAATAATTATTTATCAGGTCGACTTCGCGAACGCCGTCAAGCGTCATCGGCGAGGCTGTCAGCCGTCCCATCCAGATTTCCGGGGCAACATCGCCGGAATGACCGTCATACATGCCGTCGCCATCACCGTCGGTGAATATCCCATCCATATCCATATAGTACAGATCGATCGGAAAATCGGCATGTTCCGGCGGATCACCGAAATCGGTCTCATACCAGGCAACTGGTAAATCGCCGATAAATACGCAGCCCTCCATATCGTCGGCATAGCGACTCTGCAGGAAGCCCCGTAAATCCTGATGCGTTCCACCCGAAGTAACATACATTTCGACGTTGTATCCCTCACCGGTCAGATCCATAATATATTGATCGATTGCCGAAGTTGCCTCGCTGTATAAAAGCGAATTGACTATTACCGATATTTTCGCCTCCCGGATATTTCTGTCAGGAACGTTTTCGACCAAAATATTTTCTAATACGAATGGCGCGCTTTCGCCTTTTTTGGCCTTCCATTCGGCATAACTGACCGGCCGACCGCCCGACGGATCAACCCATTGCAGTTTTACGGCATCCCGGCCGTAGATATCCCGATAGGATTCATCCAGACGCTGCGGTTTCAGAATGAAATTCTCTTCCGCATTCGACAAAGAGGCGATTAATAATATGATTAACAGCGTAACAGCCAAATATTTACCGAATTTCATTTTGTTTCCTTCCCGGCGGTGATGACGTTATTTATATGTACTATAGCAATATACCTCAAAGCCGGATTTTGTCAATATACAACCGGCCGCGAGCCGGTTTAATTACGTATGAAAATATTTATACACGATTTCAGCCACATTCCTGGGCACACCCTTAATTCCGGCCAGTTCTTCTTCGGTCGCCTCCCTGATTTTTTTGACCGAGCCAAAATGCTTAAGTAAAATTTCGCGCCGTTTCGGACCGACCCCGGCGATTTTATCCAGCGCCGATTGAATAGTCCGTTTGCTGCGTACCTTGCGGTTATAGTCGATAGCAAAGCGATGCGCCTCATCGCGCAATCTCTTTAATAAGCCAAGACCGGGCGATGATTTCGATATGGTCAGCGGTTCTTTGCGGTTTGGAAGATATATCTCTTCGAACTTCTTGGCCAGGCCGATTACTTTCTGATCCTCAAAACCGAGCGACTTGATTTCGTTGACCACCGAGGACAACTGCCCCTTGCCGCCGTCAACGACCA
>CAZJLX010000459.1:0-2582 GCA_964546545.1 uncultured Ignavibacteriaceae bacterium
TTCGGCAAGTTATCCTGAGTCCAAAAAAGTCGCGCAGGCGACTAAAATTGTCAAACAAAAGGCGCCCGATTTGATAGTTGAAGGTGAGATACAGGCCGATACTGCGCTGATGCCGGAATTCATGAAAAAAAATTATTCTTTCTCCGATCTGAAAGAAGAAGCCAATGTTTTTATCTTCCCCGATCTGAATTCGGGCAATATCGCCTATAAGCTTCTGCAGAGATTGGGCGGTCTGACCGCGGTTGGACCAATTTTGATGGGACTTTCAAAACCGGTTCAGGTGCTTCACATTACAATGGATATTAATCAGATTGTCGATATGACGGCGATTGCGGTGGTCAATGCCCGGTTTGAAAAAAAGTAATGGAAGGACATAATTTAATTTAAACAAATGCCTTCGCCGTATGGCGGAGGCATTTTGTTTGGATTCTGCGCCCGGTAGGCATTTGCAATTGTTGCTATCTCCGTATCGTTAATCTGCCGACGGGACACTCCAATGTGCCATAACCATTGTAAAATTCGCCGGTCATGATGGCGGCTATGGCTATTTCTCATTGGTATCCATTAGACAACCACCGAATGGACCAGTACCCGGGATTAGGTTTTTTATTCAATGCTGACGGTGGTATATTGCTTGCCAGACTATTAAATCTGTTTTTGCCGAGCGATAAAATATTGAATCCAGCCAATAAAGGCCGGATGATTCCGGCCTTTATTGGTTTTGATAGGGGGCTGATTATTCTATTTGATTATTATTTAATAGCTTAGTTCGGTACAATATAAATTACTATAGTGATTTATCGTTTACAAGGTATCTATGGAGAGATGATACAAACCGATACAAATCTGTTACTTTATTGGCAACCCAAAAACTGTCAGTGAAATAGTCTTATATAGCTTCGACCGGTCATTTTCTTGGGTGGTTTACAATAATTATTGATTAAAAATAAAATGTTTATTATCTATTATAGGTTAATGCGAAGCAAAAACAGCCGGAAAATTAAAATCGACTGATATTATCTTTGTTTCGTATTGATATTATATTTTACTCAGTTTAAACAGGCATAGCATCGGGATAAACATTTTGAATAAGTGGAAGGGGTGATGCCGCTGAATCAAAATTTAATCCATCGTTGATCTCGAGTGCTAACTTCAAATTCGGAGGTTTCAATGCGAAACATCCTCTTACTGCTTTTGGCAGCCTGCCTGTTGTTTACTACGGCATATTCAGTTGATCAGCCGAATATTAGGGTTGTCAATCAACCGGAAAAAATCCCCTCATTTTTGGGATACGAGCCGGGTAAATTAATCGTCAAGATGAAGGAAACAAGTAAGATTACGATACTTCGGTTATCCGCCCTCAGCGGTACAACTGTTACGGGTATTCAATCGCTTGATGCTATTGCTGAAAAATATGACGTTAATGAGATGCACAAGCAATTTGTTGGGGCCAGACCGTTTGTCAAAGATGGAAAAACGATTGACCTCTCCCGATATTATAAAGTCATCTTTGATCCTAATATGGATCTGGACGAGGTTTATAATCAGTATCTGGACGATCCCAATGTTGAATCGGTCGAAAAGGTTGGTATGCATACGATGTATGCTACACCGAATGACGGCTATTATTCCTATCAGTGGCATCTCAACCAAACCAGTGACCATGATATCGATGCCCCGGAGGCCTGGAATATTGAAGCCGGAGCCGATGCTACTATCGTGGCGATTCTCGATTCGGGAACCCGCTATTATCATCCCGATTTGGGCGGCGCCAATGCTTCACCGACCAATGTCGGTGCTTCACGGGGAAACATGTGGATCAACACAGCTGAGTTGAACGGATCCTCGGGTGTCGATGATGACGGTAATGGTTACATCGATGACTGGATCGGCTATGACTTCATTGAATCGACATCCAGTTGCTGGTCAGGCGAAGACTGCAATACGCAGGATAATGATCCTCGCGATTTTAACGGTCATGGAACCCACACAGCCGGTATCTTCGGCATGATAACCAATGATGGTTACGGCATGGCCGGTGTTGCCGGTGGTTGGGGGAGCGGTTCTCAGGCTGAATATGGCAACGGGGTCAGGATTATGCCGTTGCGGATGGGTTATTCCTATAACTACTACGGCACCGAATATGGTGTAGTTCTTATGGATGCCGCCGCGGAAGCTTTCTATTATGCCGCCAACAATGGTGCAAAAATCGCCTCCTGTAGTTGGGGTTCGTCCAATTCGGGTGGTATCGGCTCGGCTGTGGATTACTTCATAAATGCCGGAGGTATCGTTTGTGTGGCCGCCGGTAATGACGGAGCTGAGACATCAGCCGACTATTTAAATGGTCGCGGCGATTGTATCTCGGTGGCCGCTACCGATGACACCGACGACGGCGCGAGTTTTACGACCTATGGCACATGGGTCGATATCTGTGCTCCGGGTGACGCTATTTACAGCACCTACCACGATCATACCGATCCGAACACCAACTATTGGGCCGCCATGGGCGGAACCTCGATGGCGACGCCGATGGTTCATCGTTTGCCAAGGTGTACAACTTGTCCGGAGGTTCTACGACCTAT
>CAZJLX010000460.1:0-2581 GCA_964546545.1 uncultured Ignavibacteriaceae bacterium
ATTTTTGAATGAAATTATTTTTTTATATATGATACATTTTGTTTTTATCATGCCCGCGTTGACAATAATGACATTTTAATTCGGTTGATTTTTATTAACATTTAAAAAAAATGTGCCTGATCAGGGACATGTCGATAGTATACGAAAAGGCTGTTGCATCGGGCTACGACAAAAATCAGGCACATCTTATAACCGTCGGGGTCAAGGACGCTTCAATGTAATTAAAATCTATTTAATCACTTATTAATCCCTTCCAGATAAAACTTTTCTCCCGCGATGGTTTTATTAAAATTCTTATCTAAAAGATCGATTAATTTGTCATAAACATATGGTTTTGCCAAATGGGCATCGGCACCCAAAGCCTTTATACATGACTGCGAAAAATATCCTTCATATCCGGTAATCAAGACCACGTATATATCATTATATAGAGATTTTATTTTTTGGATAAGCTCTGTTCCAATTATTCCGGACATCCAGATATCCGTCACAACACAGCCAACTTCCTGTTTTTCAAGAAATTCAAGAGCCTCTTTGGAAGACGATGCACTTATGGCAGAAATGTTTTTCTTTTGTAGAAAACGACATAGGCTGTGCGAAAATGAATAATCATCATTGATAATCAGTACCTTATCATGATCGGGGTAATTAGTTCCTGATTCAGACATGATTTCAGCGATTTCCCTTGCTATTTACTTTTTTTAGTAAATCTGTTTTAAGCTTTCCACCCGGGCGTTATTCAGAAAAAACATCCATTCATGATTTCAATTAATAAATCGTATAAAATAATCAAATAGTCAAGAGGTAACGTATGGGTAGTAATGGGGTATACAACGTACCCCATATTTTCTTAATAATATATGAATCAAGAGGATGGTTCGCATTAAATATGCATTTTTTTATGAATCAATATCAGTCAAGCTTTATTAAATAGGTGGCCAGATTGACCTTTTTATTTGATATCCCAAGCTTTTTTCTAATCATCTTACGCTGTTTTAGGACAGTTTGATCGGATTTGTTTAGAGATGAGGCGATTTGTTTGGTGGTGAAACCGCTTTTTATCATGTTGCAAATCTCAATTTCACGTGGAGTCAGACTCTCCGATTTTGATTCCAATTTGCTCAGAAAGGGCGAGGTTATATCCTTAAGACTGTCTCTCAGCACATTAATGAACTGCTTATCTTTACTCTGGATCCTATCCTCCATATGTTTTATAATCGGGATTGATATTCTGTCAATATTGGCTTGTATTTGAATTGCAATACGCTTTTTTTCATCTTCAATTTGATTGAGGATTTCCTTTAGGGCGATATTTTTTTGCTGGAGTGTTTCGCGCTCCAACGAAAGTTCTTTATTGGCTTCGGCAAGCTGTTTGGTTCGAGTCGAAACCCGTGATTCAAGCTCTTTGCTTACCAATTGCAGCTCTCGTTCTACTCGTTTACGTTCCGTAATATCGTGGGTGGTCAAAACAACACCTTTTATTACCGGATTATCCAGAAGATTTATCCCACATACTTCTAGCTCCAGGATATTGCCGTTGCAATGTCTGTAAAGGATTTCAAAATTATCAATCACTCCTGGCCTTTTAAGCAGGCTTTCGACCTTTTGTCTGGCGTGGTCCTTCGAATCGGGATGAACACGGTCAAAAATATTTCCGCCCAGAAGTTCGGCCGGTTTATAGCCGAATACCGGCTCAATTGAAGGAGATTCATATAGTATCTTACCGCCTGCATCAACAACCGAGTATACAGTTATTCCCAGTTCTATCAATGAGCGATACCATATTTCACTTTCGCGCAAGGCATTCTCTGCTCGTTTTCGATCGCTTATATCGATACTGGTTCCCATCGATCCAATATATTTTCCTTCGTAATCAAAACGCGGATACACTGAAACAAGCATCGTAATTTTATTGCCGCGAGAAGACAACATATCGATTTCATACTTTGAGGATTGGTTTTGTTTTCTTTTCGCTGTTTGAGAGAGCACGAATTCTCGGTGTTCTTCGGAGAGATAGTCAAAAAGAGACTTGCCTATGACATCTGCGACAGAATTTTCTTCAAGAAATTTCGCAAAAGCTGGATTGCAGGATATAATTTTTTCATTGGCATCAACGATCGATATCCCTTCCTGCAATGAATTAAACAGCTCCTCGAATTGAATCCGCGACTCATCCAAAGTTATTTCGGCCACCTTGCGTTCGGTAATATCTGTATCGGTTCCGAGCATCCGGATAGGATTACCTTCTTTATCTCGATACGCCTTGCCATTAACCGACATCCAGCGAATCGAACCGTCCTTATGCAACATTCTATGCTCATAAGTGTAGGTTGGAGTTAATCCGTCCAGATGAGCCGTGGTCGCATCCATAACCGCTTGGCGATCGTCGGGATGAATATAATCAGTCCATTTCTCAAGATCATTCGGAATTTCGTCATCAGAATATCCGAGGAAGGCTTTTATAATCGGATCTAGATAAAAATCATTGGTTTTTAAATTCCAATCCCAGACACCCACCTTGGCAGCACTGGTGGCCAAGGCATATCTCTCCTTGCTGATTCGGAGAGCATCTTCAGCCTTT
>CAZJLX010000461.1:0-2551 GCA_964546545.1 uncultured Ignavibacteriaceae bacterium
TCCGTTGGCATAGGTCGAAGCGACAATCAACATATCATGAATAGAGGCGAGAGCATGCGGAATAGTATCTATAGAGTTAGGCAGATAGGAAACAAGATTCCAACCCTTTTCAATCGGAATCGGCGTCACATCGGAGACAGGAGAACCGGTTACGGTTAAGACGGTGTCGCAATCCATTATAATCCAGTAGGCGTGGAGATGATCGACCTCGCTGAGAGTCGAAAATTCAGGAAGATGGGGGTTAAAAGTCATCCCTCCGTTTTCAAATCCGAAAACGGCAACAACACAATCCATAATGGGTGCCAGAACATCGAGAATATTATCATCGGGTGTATCGACATTCCATGAAATCATATTCCAGCCTGATTTTAGCTGGAAGGTTTTTTCTTCCACCGAGTATATATCCAGGCAAACTTCAAAATTATCACCCATCTCGGTCCAAATTCGATCACCATCGGCATTGGCCGGGTAACCGTTAATATAGAAAGAAATCGTATCACCCGGTTCGGCACCTTCGTCTTCGATTGAATATTTATCGTCCCGATAGACCGGCATAATTCCATAACTACCCGGAGTATGGACATAGAAAATACCGCAATGAGCGCCATCTTCGTCAAAGGCGTCAATTACTGTTCCGACCGGCAAAGGCACACCTGAGTAGTAATCCTGATCGCAATAGAAGCCAACCCACTCGTTGGTCGGAATGACTTCCGAGACCGGTGTCAGGACAACCGTGATTCCTGTTTCCCCCAGCATGATATCTTCAACCAGTCCGGGATAATAACCTTCTTTATAGGCATAAACATCGAAAGGCGAAAAACCGACCGCATGGCAGGCAAACTGCCCGGCCACATCGGTTGTGTCGGCCAGAATCCAGTAACCATCAGGCCAGCTGTTCCATATTTCGACAAAAGCATCTTCAATTTCGTTACCGGCCGTATCGATCACCCGGCCGCAGAGATAGGCTGAGTCGGGGCCGACAATCACGCCACCGGTGTCTAAATGCGGAATTATGACATCGTACATATCATCGACAAAGCTCAGGCCGCCACTCGGGAATATGGTCGTATCATAGATACCGATAAAAGCTGCGTCGGCGCCCGAGGCAACCGAGAAATGCAGCTTGGCCAGCAGGCCGCGACCCGGGGCAATCGGCCCGGAGAATGTCGGAGCGATATCGATCAAGACCCGACGAGTCGTATTATCTATCACCACCGGTTTATTGTCGACCAATTCCACCCGCGTGCCATCGAATGTTACTTCATTAAGTTCGATATCGTCTGAGTTCCAGGTTAGCGGCAGATTTATACCAATTAAAGTTTCGAAGTTGCGGAAATAGATCGGAACGGTTACGTCGGTTCCAGCCCGAGCGGGAACGGTCGAAACCCAAATTGAATCCTCGGTTATCGGAATTACTTCTTCGACCAGTAAAGTTACCGGCACGCTGACATTCGGGAAAACCGAAGAGTCTACATTGGGAGTAATTAATATTGTATCGTAGTACAGCCCGGGGGCAAGACCAACTGCCGAAATACCTATCGGCAGAGACATCGGTGTCAGATACGGTTCCATCCCGCCCGGATTAACCGCCATCCAGTCGCTGTTATTATAGTACAAAAATCCGATCGTTCGGTTGTACATCTCGACAACGTTTAGCATACCGCCGGTTGACTGTCCCTCAAAAAGAGTAAAGTTAAAAGCGCTCGGCGTAGTATTTACAATATAATCCGCGGTAATTGTCAGGCTGACAGGAATCGCCAGCGGAGAATTATCGGCATAGTCGGAAAAGACATATATCGTATCATAATATGTTTCACCCGGTAACAATGGCGAAGCAGCGGTAACCGACAAATAGAGGTTCCACGGTGTAAACATCTGATGGTTATAGGGATCCGGGACGATATCACCGGTATCAACGACCAACCAACTCGAATTATGAGCAAGCGTAAAATAAACTGAAGCGTCTTCGGTCGATTCAAAAATCAGTAGCGTATCATCTTCAACAGACTCCCCTATTTCAAGCATGTAATCAAATGAGGTCGGGCTGGAGGCTAGTATAAAGTCATTGGTGATGTTGACCGTCACCGGAATTCTGATCGGCGTATTTGACGGTTCGCTCACAGATGTTACGACAATTGTATCATACAGTGTAGTATCATTTGTAAATCCGTTCAATAAATAGAAACTGATTGTCGCCGGTGTGGCTGGCGGGTCGGGCAGGAACACCGTTTGTAGCCAGAATTCGCTGTTACTGTAGCTGAATTGCACTTCCTGTCCGTACATTTCGGTCACCGTGAATTCGCCGCCGACGGTATCCATACCTGATATATTAAACTCAAAGAAGAGCGGATCGACTTCGAGAAAATAGCCTTCGGGATTGCACGAGAGGGTCAGTTGAATAATCACATCTTTGGGTGACCCACTGACACCTTCAGCGCTGATTGTCAAATTTTCCGTAAAGACAGCCGTTTCGCCGGTTGTCAAATTCGTATCCGGGACAAAATCCCAGTCTAACCAGACATCGACTGTACCATTATTTACACCGGCATCA
>CAZJLX010000462.1:0-2544 GCA_964546545.1 uncultured Ignavibacteriaceae bacterium
AAATATCCGGATACTCAAGATAAATACGGTCATCCAGAATGGCGCAAATATACAGGTCAAGAGATATTGAAAAGTATTTATAGATCCCATCAATTTCCAGGATTTTACCGAAAATATTATAAAGAGTTATTTCTCTTTGAGTATGGCTATGGTTTTCTTTGGAGTCGCCCCCCGGACATGAATGACTATGGACAATTACTCGACCATCGGGTAAAATATGAAGATGAAGGCTGATTGAGGGAAGAACACAAATCCCGGCAACAGCTATAATTAGAATAGTTGAAAGAACAGTATCAACTATTCTCTTTTGAGAATATTTCATTAACATATCAGCCTTCGTAAAATGTATCACAAACCGGCCCTGGCTCCGGAAAATACTGCTCTTGTAAGTTTGACAATATCATTTACATTCAAAAACCTATGTTATAATATTATAACATTGTAAGAGTATTCTAACATTTTGTCAAGTTTTATTTGTGATTTTTTTCACTTTAAGCATTCTGTCAACACCACTAATCCGGATTTTCGTTTGACTCGATAAATCGCGTTACGCTCGGAACGCCGATCTACTTTTTAAACAAGCCAAAGCTTGAACTCCAGACGGAAAGCGGACCAGATACAAAAAACCGCCTGGGAACAGGCGGTTTAATGAGTAGTGAGTTTATTTTCTGGCTACTTTTTCTTCTTGGCGTCGCCCTCAGCTTTTTTCTCGTCACCTTCAGCCGGTTTGGCTTCGCCTTCAGCACCTTCAGCGCCTTCGGCAACTTCACCTTCAGCCAGTTCAGCCTCTTCGCCTTCAGCCTCAGCCTTTTCAGCCGCTTCCTCAGCCGCAGTCTTAACGACGGTCGGAGGAACGACAGTGGCGATTGTTCGTTTCTGTTCGATTAAGATATCTATCTTTTCGACTTTGATATCGCTGACATGAACCGAATCACCGATTTCCAGATGAGAAACATCAACCTCAATCGTTTCCGGAATATCGTCGGGTAAACAGGCGATTTCGATATCGCGCACGATATGCTGCAAAATTCCGCCCAATTTGGCCCCTTCGGGTGTCCCGACTAATTTTACACCGACAGTCAGGGTCAATTTTCGGGTCATCGAAACCTGATAAAGATCGATATGTTCCAGCGCCCCCGACACCGGGTCTCTCTGGAGTTCGCGAATAATAACTTTCCGGTTATCCCCTTCGAGATCCAGATCAATCAGACGATTCGAGTGTCCAAACTTCCTGATGAAAGCGGCCACCGACACGGTTTTAACCGATAGCCGAGCCGGATCGGTATCCGGCCCATAGAGCACGCCGGGGATAAAACCTTTCATTCGCAGTTTTCGCGCCACACCTTTTCCGATCCCGTCTCTTTTTTCAGCGCTAAGTATAAAGTGTTCCATTTTCTTTTAGCAAACCTCCAAAACAAATAACAACATCAATATTTTCGTCAATCCGGGAAATCATTAAACAGCGATGAGACTGATTTCTCTCCGGATATCCTCATTATCGCTTCCCCAAAAAGGTTTGAGCAAGATAATACCTGAAACTTATCTGTCAATGCTTTTCCTTCAAGATTTATCGAATCCGAAACAACGAGTCTGTTTATCGTCGATTTTTCAATTTTTTCGAGAGCGTCGCCGGAAAGGACCGGATGGGTGCAAATCGCCATAATTTCCAACGCCCCTTTGGCGGCCAGCGCTTCGGCGGCGCGGCAAAGTGTCCCGGCGGTATCGACCATATCATCGCGAATAATGACATTTTTGCCCTCAACATTACCGATAATATTGATTACCTCGGCCTGATTGGCCGCCGGACGGCGTTTATCGATTATGGCCAGATCGGCATTGCAATGTTTGGCGAAAGCGCGCGAGATTTTAATCGAGCCGACATCGGGCGAGACCACGATCAGCGGATCGAGATGAATGGTATTGACCATTTCCTTAAAAACTCGGGTTGAATAGAGATGATCGTGCGGAATATCAAAAAAGCCCTGAATCTGAGAAGCATGTAAATCCATTGTTATGATCCGGTCAGCGCCGGCGGCGGTAATTAGATTAGCCATAAGTTTGGCGGCGATAGCCACTCGCGGACGATCTTTGCGATCCTGCCGGGTATAGCCCATGTAAGGAATAACGGCGGTAATGCGATGAGCGGAGGCGCGCCGCGACGCTTCGAGAAGCATTAAAAGTTCAATTATATTTTCCGCCGGAGGATTGGTCGACTGCACAATAAAAACATCGGCGCCACGAATATTATCATTAATCTGCACAAAAACCTCGCCGTCGGCAAAGCGTTTGACCTCGCAGGCGGTCAGTGAGACTCCTATGTATTTGGCGATTTTATCGGCCAAAAGCATATTTGAGTTTCCGGTAATCAGCTTTAGTTCTGGCATTAAAGACTTCCCCGATATTTTATTGAATCATTTTAATTATAAGAGTAAATTACGGCTTAACACTTTCCTGCATATCTTTATTTAAAGCTGGGGTGCCAGGATTCGAACCTGGGAATGCAAGCTCCAAAGGCTTGTGTCTTACCACTTGACGACACCCCAG
>CAZJLX010000463.1:0-2540 GCA_964546545.1 uncultured Ignavibacteriaceae bacterium
ACCGATCAACCATTCATGCTCGTCCATCTCGGCTCTTTTGACAATACCGACTACCTGATCGACTGTTTCCAGTTCCTGAAGAGTGAAATTAAGGAGTATTAACGAGCCTTCTTCAAGCGCTGACGAACTCAGCATAAGAACACCGCCCGCGGAAATGTTCAATATCGAACCATCATACTGCGGCCCGTCACCCTGGGGCCAGAAACCATCAGTTCTGTCCCGAAGGATATTTATTCCGACCGGTTCGGATATTTCGAGCCTGATGTACCGTCTCTGACGATCGGTGTACAGCTTAAACGGTTTTTTGACGGTCAGGACATTCTCCCCGGTATCAATCTCGGAGATAATTTTTGTTTTTTGCTTTTCCATAATTCAAATCCCTTTTATTAATTCCTATTGATTGACAACCTCTGATTGTCTGGTAAGAAACCTGTCCAGATCCTTCTGATTATCACCATTAAAAGTGAATAATTTAGGTGGAAGATTCCGCACCAGAATCTGCGGTAGTTTTTGGCTGTAAATTTCCCGGGTAATAAATTCGACTCCGGTTTGATAACGATTGTCTTTGCCGAGATTGCAATGACAAATTCGTCCGAGCAACAGCGACGGCAGGTCAAAATCCTCCAGCGCCAATTGGAAAATCATATAAAATTCGGCGGATAAATTGGCCGGAATTTCGACCAGCATTCCGCCTCCGCTGATATTCACGGTTCTGGTTTCCAGCCATTTTAATTTATTGAGCCTGGCCGACGATATTGAGGCATTATCAAAATATGCCAGTCGGACATCCTGTGACATATTAATACGTTCGAATTGCCGAGAAAAAATCGGTGTAACAATTTCGGCTATCGGAATCTGAACCCGCTCCTCACGCGGTTTGGAAATATTCGATTGGAACATTACCAACTGACCCCGATAGACCAACTGGACTTCAATTTCCTGTTTGCCGATTAATTGGTCAACCAGCCCATTGGAACCGGAACGATCGATAACAAGATTGCCGCTGCTGATACTGATAATTTTACTCTGCAGCATACGATTGGGAAACTGCTCGGTTTTTAATCTTATTTCCGTACCGAGCAATGAGGCAAAATCAATATTCCTGCTGTCTATAATTGGTCTGTCCGCAGACATCGAAGAAATCCTCTCTTTCATTCCTGGTCCTGTTTATCCTGATCTTCTCATTTGACCTGGGCCAGGTTATTCCGACCCTGCTCGATCGCCAGTTCCAAAATTTTCCTCGCCAAAGCCGTCCGACTCTGGTCGCCTTTGTAACGATGAATAAATTCCTGACCGGTACGAATCGTCTTGTTAAAATATTCCTTGGCCTGTTCGTGGTCACCTATACGACGCGACAGCTCGGCAATCATATACGAAGCCTGAATCTGCTGATTCCCTTCACCGATATCTTTGCCTTCCTGATAGGCTCGAATATAATGTTTCACCGAATGGGCCAGCGCTTCCTTTTCGTTTAAAGGAAGTAATGACCATTTGGGTTTAATCTTCGAGAGAAAATCATAGAATGACTGATGCTGATGAAAACCGGTTATCAGGTCACCGCCTGAAGAACCAAGAGCCAGTTTCTTGTGCTCCTGCGCAATCAGCTCCAGAGCCTCCATTTTGGTGTCAAGCAGTGACAACAATTCTTCAAATGATGTCAGTTCGGAAATATATTTGTCCTTGACCGGATAAAGGAGCGATTTCAAGTCGGCTGACAGGTTTTCGTCATCAAACTGCATTACTACATGTTGCTTAAATTCGCGAACGTCAAGACTAAGTTTATCATTATCGCTTTTGAGAGTATTCAATTTATGATCAAGTTCTATCAGACTGCCCTTGATGGCATGAAGATTCGGATTCTCATCCTTATCCATCGTTCGGAAAAGCCAGCCGATTCGCAGATAAAAGCGCCCCAGATCAAGATCGGCCAGTTTATCATTCAGCGACTCATCGATGATACAAAGGATCAATTTTAAAATGGCGGTTTCGGACGGAAAACGTTTGGAATCGAGTTCAGTCGAAATCAATTTAATTACCGAGTCGGATTCGGCCAATAACTCCAGATGTTTCTCTTTAATCCTTTTCAGTCGATAGGTTTTAAAATAGGCGTCATTCTGCCATTCCTTATAATTGTTGTTAAACTCACGGGTGTAATAACAATTGGAGCAGGTGGCCGTAAAAAAGAGCAGAGGGTTATAAGCCTGATACCGGGGATTGCGCCAGATAATGTCGGTCGGGCAAAAATCGGTATCCCTATCCCGTTCGGTATATGCTCCAAGTCTGATAGTTTCATACTCATTCAGGGTTTTACATATCGGACATTCTATTTTAGTCAGAAATAATGGTGATTCCGACGTCATTGTTTAATCCTCCAATTATTTATGCGTCTGTCCTGGTTAGAGTCTTGTGACGATTCGACAGGCGGTTTGAAAAAAAGGCCGGCTTTCGATTCGGTACGCAAAACTTTTTCTACCGGAGGCAAACTTGTTCTATTATTGTTTATTCCGGGAACAAATCCGGCCGATCGCGATACATTACCC
>CAZJLX010000464.1:0-2535 GCA_964546545.1 uncultured Ignavibacteriaceae bacterium
CGGCAATGAAGGCCGACACAAAATCGGGCGCGATTTATTTTATCGCCGAAGATAAAAGTTACAGCTATAACGAATTGGTGAAACATCTGCGACAGGCGGTCGGCCGGGCGGCGCTGCCCCTCTATGTTCCGAGCTGGCTGGTTAGACTGCTGGCGTACGGTTCCGAAAATATAATGCGACTATTCGGCAAACGCCCGATGTTTACCGTTGAAAAAGCGAACGAAATTCTGGCCAACTGGGAAATTTCAACCAAAAAGGCAGAGTTGGAACTGGGATATAAATCGAGGATTCCTTTCCCGGAGGGTGCCGCAGAGACAGTTTGCTGGTATCGCGAGGAGGGGAAATTATGATGGTTGATTTCGAATTGATGATCTATTGCCTTCTGGCCGGAGCCGTTTATCTGTTGATAATTGATTTAATCTGGAACTGGCTGGAACGGATTGTACCGCTGTTTGATAATTTCCCGAAGGAGCTTCTGGAGGAAAAGGGTCTTTTCTGGTTTTTCAGTTGTTATATCGTGGAGTTGATATTTTTCGTAATGATGCCGTCGATAATTTACGGCTGGTTTTATGCTGTCCTGCCTTTCTCCGGCGTTCGGGGCGGCATCGCCGTGGCGCTGTTCGCCCTGATATTCGGGATGATTCCTTTGGCGGTCCTGATATCTTTCAGAATAAAAATTCCGGTCCTCTATTTATTATATCAATTAACCGGCCTGTTATTTAAAGTCGTCGGCGCAATGATAATAATCGGATATTTATACTCACTTTGATTTAACCGAGATAATTATGAAAAAAAATTTTTGCGCGAAATTTGCAGCCGCTCGTCGCCTCTTTCCGGTGACCGACAAAAAAAGCGGCATAACCTATTTTAATTCGGCTGCAACCGGTCCGCTCTCGAAACCTGTCAATCAGAAAATGGATTTGTACTACACAAGCTGTTTCTATCTTGATAAAAATGATGATGAGGCTGCCTTTGCCGATCTGGATAAAATCCGTAAATTATCCGGGCGGCTGATCGGTGCCCGCCAAAACGAAATTGGTTTTGGCTTTAACACCGGCTATGGTCTGAATATCGCCGCTTTCGGTTTACCTTTGAAAGCGGGCGATGAGGTTCTTCTCTCCGACATCGAGTTCCCGTCCAATGTCTATCCCTGGCTGGCACTGAAGCCGAGGGGAGTCAAAATAAAGTTCATTAAATCGATAAACGGCTTTTTTGATATAACCAATTTCGAAAAAACAATCAATCGTAAAACGAAAGTGTTGTCGCTGTCGTTTGTCCAGTTCTTTAACGGTTATAAAAACGATTTGAAAAATATCGGGGATATATGCCGTCGACATAAGCTTTATTTTGTCGTTGATGGAATTCAGGGCTGCGGCGCTGAAACGATAAATGTCCGCAAAAATCATATTGATATTTTTTCGTCCGGTGCCCAGAAATGGCTGCTATCGCCGCTCGGGACAGGCTTTTTCTATGTCCGTCGGGAATTACAGGAAAAAATCAATATGCCGATCGGGAGTTGGCTGTCGGTCGACTGGAAATTAAAATTCGGGGACCTGTTTCATTACGATAAGCCCTGGTTCGATTCGGCACGGCGCTTTGAGTTGGGAACTTATCCTTACGGTCATGTCCATGCGATGGCCGAATCATTATCGCTGATCGATTCGCTTGGGATTAGGAATATTCAAAGTCACAATCATGAGTTGATAGATTCTCTGATAGATTTTTTAAAATCGGACAAACGTTTTCAAATCGTATCGAGCCTTGAGGCGAAACATCGCTCCTCGATAATTTCTTTCAGCTGCCGTGAGGTTGGCAAAGTTTATAGCGCTCTGATTAAGCGGAAAATTCTCTGCGCCCAGCGGGAGGGGGCGATTCGGGTGGCTGTCCATCTTTATAATAATAAAGCAGATATCGAGAAATTGATGACCGTCCTCGACCGGCTGACGAAACAAATATAAATTGCCAATTATATTTGTGTTATCTATATTTTCTGTGTTGGGAAGAACATTTAACTGGGGGTCAATCATGGTCAAAAAATTTACGCTGCTGTCGATTCTGATTCTGTTCTTATTGCCGGTTTTGCTTTTGGGCCAGGTCGAGAAAAAAATCGATTCCGTCAAAAAAGAGGTTGTCCAATCAAAACCATCGGTAGAGCAGAAAAAGACAACTATGGCGGCTCCGGTCGAATCGATGATGGTTATTACGGTCGAGACCGAACTCTGTTCCGGTATCGAAGAGCGGATGCCGACCGGGATGGCCGACTCTTTTCCGGCGGGAACAGAAACAGTTTATCTCTGGTGCAAGGTACTTGGGGCGATGGATAGTACGTCTATTATGGTGAATTGGTACTATCATGATTCGCTGATGGCTGAGGTTCAGCTTCCGGTCAGATCATCGTCATGGCGGACATGGAGTTCAAAGAACCTTTTGCCGAGCTGGGTCGGTGACTGGACGGTAAAAGTACTTGATGCCGCCGGCACGCAGAAAGCTTCGGTTCCGTTCAAGATTGTCAAATCGGAGTGACGGAAAAGCGCT
>CAZJLX010000465.1:0-2532 GCA_964546545.1 uncultured Ignavibacteriaceae bacterium
AAAGTGTAAACCATGTGTCCGGAATAAAGTGTAAACTATGTCCCGGAAAGAACAAACAGGCCGGTGCCTGTTTTTTGCCTTCGGTCTGGGCGCAGTGGCGCCATTTTGCCTTCGGTCTGCCATAGCAGACTTTCATGCTATTCAAAGGTCAATATATTTTTATAAGCTATATTTTGACCTGTCACTCGCTCGAGGTGTTAATAAATCCCGAATACAAATCGGGGGGAGCGGCTTCTGGAGTTAAGTCAAAATTCACTCCTGTATTGCCTTGACATATCCTCGTCAAAAACATAATTTACAGCTTAAATTTTTGGCTGTGTAGACAGGATTAAACCGACTATATGTCAAATTTTATAATATTTATTTTATTGTCTGAGAAGGCTTTCATTATCGAGATAATACAATGAATTCACCCGATTTATTTTCTATTTACGGGTCGTCTTTTTGGAGAGCCTTTATTCAATTGACATTTTTGGCAATGGTGATGCGAATTTTCACCGATCGCAATGAAATTGGAGACCAAATTTATTTTTTAATGTTAAAACGGTTTTAAATTACCTGACTATTTCATTTATGGCTTATGTAAATCACGCTGTCCGATGAGGCGTAAAAAGAGATGGAGAATATATATTAAATGATTACAAAAGAACAGGCTCTTGAATATCATTTCAAGGGCAAACCGGGCAAGATAGAAGTAAATCCGACCAAGCCATGTGTCACGCAGTTGGATTTGTCGCTGGCTTACACGCCGGGCGTGGCCGTGCCATGTCTGGAGATTCATAAAAATCCGGCTGATGTTTACAAGTACACCGCCAAGGGGAATTTGGTAGGAGTTGTTTCCAATGGTACCGCAGTCCTGGGGCTGGGAAATATCGGCGCCGCTGCCGGCAAGCCGGTGATGGAAGGAAAAGGGGTACTGTTTAAGCGTTTTGCCGATGTCGATGTCTTTGATATTGAACTCGACACGCAGGACCCGGATGAAATTATAAAATGCTGTCAGCTACTGGAGCCGACTTTCGGCGGTATTAACCTTGAAGATATTAAAGGACCGGAATGTTTTTATATCGAGGAAACGCTGAAAAAGACAATGAAAATACCGGTCTTTCACGATGATCAGCATGGCACCGCGATAATCTCGGCCGCCGCTCTTCTGAATGCACTTGAACTGGTCAATAAGGATATCGATAAAATCAGAGTTGTTTATTCCGGCGCCGGAGCGGCCGGAATCGCCTGTGCCAAACTGTATTGTAAATTGGGTGTGAAACATGAGAATATCCTGATGATCGACTCCAAGGGTGTCCTTTATGAGGGGCGCGGCGATCAGTTTAACAAATACAAAGTGGAATTTGTTCGCAAGACCGACCGGCATACGCTTGAAGAAGCGATGGTTGATGCGGACGTTTTTGTTGGCGTGTCGATAGCCAATACTGTGACACAGAAAATGATCAAATCGATGGAGCGTGATCCGATTATTTTTGCCATGGCCAATCCCGATCCTGAAATTACCTATCCTGATGCGATCGCGGCACGCAAAGATATTATCATGGCTACCGGCCGGTCAGATTATCCTAACCAGGTGAACAATGTTCTTGGTTTTCCGTTTATCTTTCGTGGGGCACTCGATGTTCATGCCACCGCTATTAACGACGAGATGAAAATTGCGGCGGCGAGGGCACTCGCGACACTCGCCAAAGAAGATGTTCCCGATGAAGTCGCTCGCGTATATGGTGTGGACTATATCAAATTCGGTCGGGATTATATTATCCCCAAACCATTCGACCATCGTGTCCTGATCCGGGAATCCAGCGCCGTAGCCGAAGCAGCCATGAAAACTGGTGTCGCACAGCATCCGGTGGATATTGAAGAATATCGTCATCAACTTGAAAAGCGAGTAGGCAAAGGTCGGATAATTATGTCGGTGGTGACTGATAAGGCACGTCGCGACCCCAAGCGAGTTGTATTTCCAGAAGGAGACTCGATTCGTATTTTACGCGCGGCTCATATCGTCAACAGCGAGGGGATAGGCCGGCCAATCCTGCTGGGTAATCCCAATATTATTAAAAAAGCGGCATCTGATCTGGATATTGACACAGGCGAGTTTGAGATTATCGATCCGATCAGTTCGGAAAAGCGTCCGCAGTATGCCGAGCGTTTCCTTGAAAAACGATGTCGTCGCGGTATTACAAAAGAAAAGGCGTACTGGCTTATGCGTGATCGCACTTACTATGGATTAATGATGCTGGAAAATGATGACTGCGATGTGTTCCTCTCGGGTGTTACATCCGATTATCCGACGACCATTCGTCCGGCTTTGCAGATTATTGATATGCATCCGGGTATAAGCCGAGTATCGGGACTTTTTGCCATGATTCAAAAAGATAAAGTATATATGTTTGCCGACACGACCGTTAATATCGACCCGACCGCCGAGGAATTGGCCGAGATCGCCATTGAATCCGCGCGTATGGCGCGCGCCTTTGATATCGAACCGCGGATAGCCATGCTCTCTTTTTCCAATTTTGGTTCGGCAAG
>CAZJLX010000466.1:0-2522 GCA_964546545.1 uncultured Ignavibacteriaceae bacterium
AACTTTGCTTGGTTCCGACAGTCATACCTGCTCCGCCGGGTCGATGGGTATGCTGGCCATTGGAGCCGGCGGTCTGGAAGTCGCTCAGGCTATTGCCGGTGAACCGATTTTTCTGATCATGCCCAAAATATTGGGTATCCGCCTTGAAGGTCAGCTGGCCGACTGGGTCAGCGCCAAGGATATTATCCTGGAGATGCTGCGGCGTTATGGTGTCAGCGGCGGAGTTGGCAAAATAATAGAATATTATGGTCCCGGACTGAATTATCTGACCGCCATGGACCGCCATGTCATCGCCAATATGGGGGCCGAACTGGGCGCGACGACTACCGTTTTCCCTGCGGATGATAAGACCAGGGCATTTCTGGAACAGCAAAATCGCGGTGAGATGTACACCGAGATTACAGCCGACAAACATGAGTACGATGAATATGGAGAGATTAATCTCTCCAATCTGGAACCGCTTATCGCTTTGCCCAGTAGTCCCGGTAATGTCGTTCCGGTCCGGGAAGTGGCCGGCAGAGAAATTTATCAGGCCATGGTTGGTTCCTCAGCTAATCCCGGCCTGCGTGATTTTGGCGTCGCCGCACTAATTGTCGACGGCAAACAGGTGCACGACCGGGTTTCGTTTGATATCAATCCTTCGTCCCGCCAGGTTCAGGAAAATTTGATGGAGATGAAACTGCTGGCCAAACTCCTGCGGGCCGGCGGACGAATCCATCAGGCCGGGTGTAACGGATGTATCGGTATGGGTCAGGCTCCGGCTACCGGAAAAATCAGCTTGAGGACTGTTCCTCGAAATTTCCCGGGTCGTTCCGGGACTAAAGAGGATGCCGTTTATTTATGCAGTCCCGAAACGGCGGCCGCTTCGGCCCTTACCGGAGTTATTACCGATCCTCGCACGCTCGACATGGATTATCCGATATTTGAAGAACCCAAAAGAGTGCTTATTAATACAGCTATGTTGGTTTCTCCTCCGCTGGCCGACGATGGCAACGTCTATGAATTGGAAAAAGGCCCTAATATCAAAAGCCTGCCTCTTTTCGACAAATTGCCCGACATTCTCACCGGACCGGTCTTATTAAAAGTCGGCGACAATATTTCCACCGATGAGATAATGCCGGCCGGCAGTAAAGTTCTGCCTTATCGGAGCAATATTGAGGCTATAAGCCAATTCGTTTATGCCCAGATCGATGAAACTTATCCGCAAAGGGCACTGGCGTTTAAAGAGAGCGGATCATTCATTATCGGTGGTGACAATTATGGACAGGGTTCCAGCCGGGAACATGCGGCATTGGCACCGCGCTTTCTGGGTTTACGCATGGTGCTGGTAAAAAGTTTTGCCCGAATACACCTCCAAAATCTTATCAATTTCGGTATCCTGCCACTGATTTTTGATGATTCTTCCGACTATGATAGAATTGATCAGGAGGATATCCTGAGTATTGAAAATATCCGTGATAGCCTAAAAAGCGGCAATTCTATTACGATTCGCAACAAAACCAAAAACACATCTCTGACTACCAAAAACAGATTGACGCAACGCGAGATTGAGATGATACTGGCCGGTGGTCTAATCAACCTTCTTCGCAAATAGAATAGAAAAACAAAAATATTTCATATTTTTTATTACAATTTGACTTATTTCAGCCACGTCAATCGCTTATGCCTTGCCGATTTTCTGAATTTATCGAGTCTTTATTTAGATAAAAAATACCGGCTTCGTTCAAAGAAGCAACATCATAGTGGGTCTGAAGCCGGCATTATGATCGATGTCACCATATTCGCAGTCTTTGCCCTATTTCGGTTATCACTCTCTTATTTGGCCGGACATTATTACGGTCTATTCTATAAAACCTGTTTCGTCTAATCATCATCCGCCTTTCGGGCCAATTCCTTGTTGATAAAAACCCTAATAATTACCGGCCTATTAATCAATTTTATTGGTAAATATTGGGGCTGGAAGAAACACTCATATTTTCCTGAGGAGGGAGTTATCCTGACAGCCCCTTGCCCCTTTAATTCAATATAGATTATCGGGAGTAACAGATGTTACTGGACAGGCTAATATTGTGTATGGACTGGGGGCGGGCAAATTTTGGACAATCAAAAATATAATAATAATCTCTGACTTTTATTATAATAAGGTGCACTACGTATAATATACGTATTTATTTATACTTGAATCTTGAGTTTGCTGTCAATAGATGATTTAATTTTTTAATGTTTCTGCAGCTGCCAGAGTTCATCAATATAATTTTGTTGCTTTCCATAATTCGACAAAATTAATATATAAAATAAAATTAAAAAAATGTTCTGCTTTGGAACATTTTATCTTGCTTTCATCTAAGCCAGCCAATATCATTAATAATGGGGGGTGTATCAAAATAGAATTTGCCGATGATTAAATGGATACTTAATGGAGCACCGGTGTATAAATAAAAAAATATTAAAGGAAATGATGGGATTTTATCCTATAATTTTCCGGATAATATATTTGACAAGATTTTAAAACATTTTAGGGG
>CAZJLX010000467.1:0-2519 GCA_964546545.1 uncultured Ignavibacteriaceae bacterium
GGCTATGACCCGAAATATAGGTTACCGATCCGGGTTGTCAATGAAACCGCATGGCACAACCTGTTTGCACGAAATATGTTTATCCGGGCCAATCCTGAGGAGTTAAGCAAACATGTGCCCGAGTTCACGATATTGCATGCGCCGAATTTTCAGGCGATTCCGGAGCTTGACGGGACCAATTCCTCGGCCTTTATTATTCTCAGCCTCAGCCGCAAGCTGGTTTTAATTGGCGGAACCAGTTATGCCGGAGAGATAAAAAAATCTATCTTCTCTGTCCTAAATTACCTTCTGCCTCAGGAAAACGTTCTTTCAATGCACTGCAGCGCCAATGTCGGCGTCAAAGGAGATGTCGCTATATTCTTTGGCCTTTCCGGAACAGGCAAGACGACTTTATCGGCCGATCCTGACCGGAGTTTAATCGGTGATGACGAACATGGATGGTCGGCTGACGGGGTCTATAATTTCGAGGGCGGTTGTTATGCCAAAGTAATTAAACTCTCGGCCGAATCGGAGCCGGAAATATATGCCACGACCCGGCGATACGGGACGATTCTGGAAAATGTCGGGATTGATATGAACAATCGCCGTCTGGATCTGGATGATTCTTCACTGACCGAGAATACTCGGGCCGCCTATCCGATCAGTCATATTCCCAACGCTCTGCGCGAAAGCATGGCCGGGCATCCGACCAATATTATTATGCTGACCGCCGACGCTTTCGGTGTTTTGCCGCCGGTTTCAAAATTGACCCCTGAGCAGGCGATGTATCATTTTATTTCCGGTTATACGGCCAAAGTGGCCGGAACCGAATCGGGCATAACCGAGCCGCAGGCGACCTTTTCGGCCTGTTTCGGAGCGCCTTTTATGGTTCTGCATCCGTCGCGATATGCCGAACTTCTGGCCGAAAAAATCCGCAAACATAATGTTTCTTGTTGGCTGGTTAATACCGGTTGGAGCGGCGGGCCGTACGGTATCGGTCAACGTATGCCTATCAAGCATACCCGCGCTTTGTTAAATGCGGCGCTGGCCGGAACACTGAACAAAGTTAAATTCGATGAGGATCCTGTCTTTGGCATTCAGGTCCCGACCTCATGTCCCGGTGTCCCGGAGAATATTTTAAAGCCGAAAAACAGTTGGCCCGACAAAAAAGACTATGATAAAAAGGCCGAACAACTGGCCCGGCTGTTCACCGAGAATTTTGTGCAGTTCGAAGAAGGAGTCAGCGATAAAGTCAAGGCCGCCGGTCCAAAAATAACCGCTCTGGTATAAGAGGAGAGAAATCTTTGTCGCTGATGCGGCAAGGTTTAAAGTCAAAGCAGGTCAGGAGTTGAAAGTCCCCGACCTGCCTTATAATTATTGCGGCGAGTTATAATCACTGCGTTTCTGATATTCACAATTTTAAATCCTTTTTTGTTGACCTAAACGGTTGGCTGAATACATTGTTGAGCATGAATAACCGTTTAAATATATTCGGGATAATACTGCTGTTAGTCCTGTTTTTACCGCTGATTTTGATAGCGGATCAGGGCAAGAAAAAGGCATCATCTAAAAAATCAAATGATAAAATAAGAAAAGTCTGTATTACGTTCGATAATCTTCCATCCGAGCGTATCTATGATAAAGAGGAACGATTTGAGATTAATCAAAATATCCTCGATGCCCTACAAAAACATAATGTCACTGCAACCGGTTTTGTGGTCGGTGAATTTATCGAATCGGACGGGGAAATATTAATCAACTGGCTGGAAGCGGGGCATAGTCTCGGATTCAGCACTTTTTCGGGGCAGGATATCGACAATGTTCCACTGGAGATATTTCTCGAAGATATCACCAATGGCAAAAATGCGCTGGAAAATATATTGAAAAAGTACAAACAGAAAGATTCGTATTTCAGATTTCCATATTTGCATTATGGCAGTACTGATGAAACCAAAATCAGAGTGGAACGTTTTTTACGCGATTATGATATTAAAATCGCGCACGCCTCGATCGTCACCGAGGATTTCGTATATAATCTTTCTTTGGAAAAAAACATTCATACCTCCGACAGCTCCAAGCTGTATAACCTTCGCGATGAATATCTCACCCATATTCTGGAGCGGTTCGGCTATGCCGAAATGCTGGCTGATGAACTTGTCGGCCGTCCGATAAGACATATTTTACAGCTTCGGTGCAACCGTCTCAATGCCATGTTTCTCGATGATTTATTAACCGTGCTGGAAGATATGGGTTATGAGTTTATATCCCTGCATGACGCCCTGAAAGATAAAATCTATCAAAAACCGGATGCCTATTTCGGCGCGACCGGGGTCTCATTTCTGGAACGTCTGAAATACTCCGATCCCGATTTACTCCCGGCGGACTGATTTCATCAGTTTTTACTTCGTGATCGGCAGACACCCTCGTCTGCCTTATTGAATGCCGTATCACGGCTTTTCGCCTGTCGGTCTGCTTTGATAATCAATATACTATAAAAGTTTTGTGATTGGCGTACGTCCTCGTGCGCCAAAAGATCAATA
>CAZJLX010000468.1:0-2514 GCA_964546545.1 uncultured Ignavibacteriaceae bacterium
GCAGGTTATATATAATATGCCGGTTATCCTCAATGAGCGGGTTAAAAATTGTATTTTATATTATCAAACGGTGGCTCGTGATGCTTTTCAGCGTTATCTTTCGCGCTCCACAATATATGCTTCAATGATAGATTCGATTTTTATCGGGATGGGTATACCGACCGACATGAAATATCTGGCGCTGGTTGAATCCGGTTTTAATCCAAAGGCATATTCCTGGGCGCGGGCGATGGGATTATGGCAGTTTATAGCCTCGACCGGCCGGATGTATAAACTGAATCGAAGCTGGTGGTATGATGAGCGGCGGGATCCGATTAAGTCAACGATTGCGGCGGCGAATTTTTTAAATGATCTGTATCAGGAATTCGGCAGTTGGGAGCTGGCGATGGCGGCTTATAACGGCGGACCGGGTCGGGTCAGGAAGACTATCCGGAATCAGAAAACAACCGATTTCTGGAAAATGAAACTTCGCAAGCAGACAATGGATTATGTGCCCTTTTTTATGGCGGCGACGATAATATGTAAGAATCCGGAAAAATTCGGTTTTGACGAAATCGAATATCTGCCCGAGTGGGAATTTGATCTGGTCAATATCAATAAATGTCTTGATTTAAAAACTATCGGCAAGGAAATCGGTTGTTCGGTCGATGATTTAAAAAATTTAAATCCTGAATTATTGCGCCAGTTTACACCGCCGAATATGCAGCCTTATCCATTGCGGATTCCGAAAGGAAAGAAGAATAAGTTTCTGGCCGCTTATGAAAAAATGCCGTCATCGAAGGAGACTTCGTTTGTGCGTCATAAGATTAACCGCGGCGAAACAGTTTCGACTATTGCCCAGAAATATGGAGTTTCGCAGTACGCCATTTTTGAGGCTAATAATCTTAATCGCCGATCCAAAATATATGCCGGGAAAGAGATTGTCATCCCGGTCCCTAATGACCGCAGTTACAGCAGTAAGAAAAATAAAAGCTATGAAGCCGATGGCGACGTTTATGTGGTCAAAGGTGGCGATACCGTCTGGGATATTGCCCGGGCTTTTAGTACCACCCCCGAATATATTCGCCGGGCAAATAAACTTGATCGACGAGCACGTATCTATGTCGGACAGAAGCTTAAGGTGGGAGAAACAGCGACTCTGGCCTCGACCGAATCAAAGGTAATTCAATCATCAGGCAAAAAGAGCAGTTATACGGTTAAAAAGGGTGATACATTGTGGGATATCGCCAAACGATTCGGAACCACGACCGGCTCGATTCGCAGATTGAACGGGCTGCAGAGCAGTAGCCGGATATTTCCGGGGCAGAAATTGACCGTCTCCGGAAATGTTTCGTCAACCAACAATTACGAAGTATACACAGTTAAGCGGGGCGATACTCTCTGGGAAATTGCTGCCGTATATAATACCACTGTCAACCGTATAAAGGCATGGAACAATGTGAATAATCCACGCAATATAAAAGCGGGGGACAGATTGATTATTTATGCCAATTGAGGGGGATAAATGGCTCGCTCGCGAGATGTTATCGTAGCTGTCATAATTATTGTCTCATTTCTTATCGCGATCGGTTTTTTCGGATTGATTTTTATCGGTATCTATTATGGTAATGAAGATATGTCCATCGCCGGGTTCGGTGACAGAATCGCGGTGGTGGAAGTCTTTGATACGATTTATGATTCCCGGCCGGTTATCAGACAGCTGAAAAAGTGGGGAGAGTCGGATAATGTGGCGGCGATAGTAGTCCATGTCAATTCACCCGGGGGTGCGGTTGCGCCCTCCCAGGAAATTTATGAAGAAATCCTGCGGATTCGGGAAGAAGAGGGAAAGGTAATCGTGGTGTCGATGTCTTCGGTCGCCGCCTCCGGCGGTTATCTGATTTCCTGTGCAGCGGATTATGTTATGGCAAACCCGGGGACCATTACCGGATCTATCGGTGTTATTATGAGATACCCGACGGTTGGCAAATTGTTTGAGAAAATAGGAATCGGTTATCAGCAGGTGAAATCGGGACAGCTTAAAGATGTCGGGGCCTGGGAGCGAGATATGACGCCTCAGGAGCGGAAGATGCTGACGGCGATGATTATGGATACCTATGAGCAGTTTGTAGATGTTGTTGCCGAGGGGCGGCAAATGGCTCGCGAGGATGTTTATCCTCTGGCTGACGGTTCGGTATTCTCCGGCCGTCAAGCGTATCAATTGGGATTAGTTGATACTCTGGGCGGGTTTGAGGATGCTGTCAGGCTGGCGGCCGATCTGGCCGGGATAGGCGAAAATCCGCGAATAGTCAGAGAATACAGGAAAAAAGATGGCTTTTGGGATATACTTGGTTCCTTTGCGGGAAATCTTGAAGAAATAACCGAGTTAGATTTTTCTGCCCCGCAGATTTTATATTTATATTAAAGTAATAAAAACTATTGACTTACAAAGAAAAACCAATTAATATGAAGAACGGATTTTGAATTATAGACAAGGAGGCCGGCCAGCTGTTGCAGAAGTGTCGGTATTGGTGAGAA
>CAZJLX010000469.1:0-2502 GCA_964546545.1 uncultured Ignavibacteriaceae bacterium
CCGCCAAAAGAGAGATAAGGGCTATCGCGGAACTTACCCGCCGCTCCATCCGATTTTCTTTTGATAAATCCTGCCAGTTAAAAATATTAAACATGACAATTATAAAAGAGAGACCGTAACAACCGATCACCGATACGATCTGAATGAATCTGAGATAATACCCCTGAGTATAGGCCAGATCGGTCCAGGGAAAGGCAATCTCGGTCAGCGACCGAAAGTATTCCATCCCGACCCAGAGAAAAGGCATGAGTATTAATCCCCAGCTTTTTTTCTTCTGGTACAATTGCGCAAAGGTTGCCAGAATTATGGCCGGATACAGCGATAGAATAAATATCGCCGCCACCATCCCGGCCGGGGTCACTACCGCCACCCAGTAAAGCGTAAACAGATTACAGAACCAGGCATAAAAATAACCGGAACGAAAAGCCTGTTTACGATCCAGTCCGGAAATAATTATCAGCGGGCGGATCAGCGCCAGCCAGGCCAGAAATCCAAACGGTAAAGGTGAATATGCGACCGACAGGATAAAAGCCCAGAATATCAGTTCCAGCCGACGAAGCCGAATATCCCTCGATTCGGGCCAGAAAAATTGTTTAATTCTTAACAGCAGGGACTTCACCTGAAATAAACATCGATGAACCGGTCATTTCATCCGGTTTTTCAATATTGAGATATTCCAGAATAGTCGGCGCCACATCGGCCAGAATCCCGCCCCGGCGCAGACCAATCTTACTGAATCGACCGGTACTGTCATAAAATATAAAGGGTACCGGATTGGTCGTATGAGCCGTGTGCGGACCATTCGTGATCGGATCGAACATCTGCTCGGCATTGCCATGATCGGCTGTGATAATCGCCACACCGCCGACTTCTTTCACCGCCTCGATTACGCGCCCGACACCTCGGTCGACCGCCTCAACCGCCTTAACAGCGGCTTCAAATATACCCGAATGACCTACCATATCGCAATTGGCAAAATTTAAAATGACAACATCATATTTCTTCGATCTAATCCTCTTCACTACCTCATCGGCAACTTCGACCGAAGACATCTCCGGTTTGAGATCGTAGGTTGCCACTTTAGGTGATTGAATCATTGCCCGATCTTCATTTTCAAAAGGTGCCTCGACGCCGCCGTTAAAAAAGTATGTCACATGCGGATATTTTTCGGTCTCGGCAATTCTTAGCTGTTTCAGTCCTTTTCGGGAGATAATCTCGCCGAAAATATTTTTTAATCTGACCGAAGGAAAAGCGATATGCGCCGCTGTCAGCGTCTTGTCATAGTTGGTCATCGTCACCAGATAAATTTCCGGTCGGTCCGGATGGGGGAACGCTTCAGTCTGAAAATCGGTGAATAGATGGCATAACTGCCGGATGCGGTCGGCCCGAAAATTAAAGAACATCGCCACATCACCGCTGGACAATTTGCCTTCATCCGGACTATCAAGATTCAAACAGATCGGCAAAATAAACTCATCGGTAATATCGCTTTTATATGACGCTTTTATCGCCTCGATCGGATCGTCATAACTCTCTCCGACTTTGTTGACAATCGCCTGATATGCTTTTTCGTTTCGCTCCCAGCGTTTATCCCGGTCCATTCCGTAATAACGCCCCATAATCGTAGCAACCCGGCCCAGTCCTGTTTCCTTAAAATAATCAATGATATCCTTCATATAACCGGCGCCCGAATGAGGCGGCGTATCACGACCATCCATAAAAGCATGAAGGTACAACTTCTTTATACCATTATCTTTGGCCATCCTCGCCAGCGCCTTGATATGCTCCATCGAAGAATGCACACAGCCGTCGGAGACGAGACCGAACAGATGCACCGCTGAATTATTCTCTTTCGCCTTTTTAAAACCGGCCAGAAAGGCCTCGTTTTCAAAAAAATCGCCATCAGAAATCGACTTATCGATTCGGGTCACATCCTGAAATACGATTCGACCGGCGCCGAAATTAAGATGCCCAACCTCGGAATTTCCCATCTGACCTTCCGGCAATCCAACCGCCAGACCGGAGCCTTCTATCGATGTATTCGGACAACTCTTGAATAACCGGTCAAGGTTCGGTTTGTTGGCCGCTGTTACCGCATTCTGCTCCGTTTCCTCGCGAAGTCCATAGCCGTCAAGTATACATAACAAAAACATTCTTAGTCCTTAAGAAATACTTCTTTGTTGCCGCTTTTAATTTCTCCAATAAAATACGTCGATTCCCCGGCCGTTTTTAAGTCATTGGCATCAGCCACCAGAATATATCCGATCCCCATATTAAAAGCTTCGAACATATCGTCTATATCGACCTTTCCGGTTTTTTGAAGAAATTTAAATATTAGCGGCACAGTCCAGCTCGTTCGTTGAATAACCGCCCTGACCGATTCGGGCAGGATTCGAATCAGATTACCTTTGATACCCCCGCCGGTAATATGTGCCATACCGGCAATTTTATATTGGGCAATTACCGACTGTATTGACGTCAGGTAACAGCGATGAGGTTTCA
>CAZJLX010000470.1:0-2501 GCA_964546545.1 uncultured Ignavibacteriaceae bacterium
TACGAAGGCCGAACAGCCTTGGCTTCATTGTCTCCGGAATAGCCAGCTGGATGGTCCAGTTTAACTGATGACGAACATCATCATCAATGGCTTTCTCCGCCAACGATTCTTTGGTCAGATACCATTCATCAAAAAGGGCTGAATCTGTTGCACGCGACGCCTTTCCATAAGCAAACGCATAAGTATAGTTGACTTCACCGTTAATCAAACGACCGCTTCGTTTTTCAACCGAAACCTCGAAACCCCGGGAACGTGCATAGTCACGATTTTGATACTGCTCGACTCGCAAAGCACCTTCACCAAGCTGTACCAGGGCGCTGTTGACCTTGTCAAACTCATCTTTGTAATAACCGGAGAGGTCAATCGAATAGTTTTCCGACATGGCGTACTTAACCCCGAATGAATACTGAATAGTCTTTTCATAATCCAGATTATAATTCCCCACAACGTCGGAGGCCGCCGCAGAAGTCGTGTTACGGTCATACATGTAAGTATATTGAGGCAGTTGATAAAAATGGCCGTAGTTGAAATGGACTTTAGCTTTGTCAGAAATTGGGTAAGAAAAGCCGATCCGAGGCGAAAATTTATTACGGTCACCGTAAATAACGCCACTACCCAAATCGTCATTCCTGGCCACTTCTTCAAGTCCGATAGTCTGGATAAAGAAGTCATACCGGAAACCAAGACTGGCTATCATCGAACCATATTCGAGATTGTCCCTTAAATAAAAGGTGCCGCTGAGCGGTTTATAATCGTAAAAATCACGTAACTCGCCGTATTCGGGATATGGACCACCATCGGGACGACCGGTATAAGGCTGCTCCAGAGAACGGATGTCCATCATTTTCAGAAATTCTTTTTTCAACTCCATACCGCCTTTTAATTCATGATTTTTAATCTGGCGGTAAATTCGGGTTTCAAGCGAATAGCGACGCACCGTGTGATGATGCCACACCGTGGTCGGTTCATAGTTGTTAATATTTAAAAACTGAGAATTATTAGATCCGCTATAGTCAAAATATCCATTTCCGTTCAAATCAGTAAACTGCTCACCCGGATCATATTCACTATTGGGTGGATCATATATTCCATTATGGTTACGATCGATAAATGGTATACTGGACGACCACGCAGAATCCGGTCCGGTATAAGTCGAATTACGATCCAAATCCTGGTTGTCGGCGCCGCTCGACATGATAAAAATGTCTATTCCATCGTCATAAACACCATTATTATTGACGTCGGTATAGGGTTCACCCAGAGAGATATCGCCATCAAGATAAGGTTCCTGATTATACTCACCGATAATATCAAGTCGTTCGTCATCCAGTTTGCCATTACCATTGGTATCAAACAGATAATCGCCCTGATCCCATTTTCCATTACCATTCAGATCAATAAATGGTTCGCCTTCCATATTACTGCCATAACTGCCTGAATTAAATCGGAAATCAGAAACATAAAGCCCATTGGCCTGATAATCGTTCTGATAAGGATAATTGTTGCCGGTATAATAAGGACCCGGTAAATCCTTGCCATATTCGGTCGTATCGGGGAACATATTAATCAACGGTTCCGGTTCATCATAAACGCCGTTATAATAGCCGTCGGCATCCGGTCTGTCATCGAAACGTTCGTATTCGGTATAGGACAAAAAGGCCGGTGGATCAAGACCCTTGCCGGGATTATTCGGATCACCCGGACGGTACCACAGTTCACGGTCATAGTATGATGCCTTAAGGTAGTAGTGCATATTTTTTGAAATCTGATGCGTCAACTCCAGGGCATACGATTGCCAGTTGCTTTCTACAGCCAAAGCGGTGTTGGGTGTATATCGATATTGCCAGTCAAAAACCGAATATCGAATCACCGAAGTCTTAAACGAAAAGATCGCCTTCATATTACTGCGGGGTTTCATCAGAATATTGGAGTTAATACTGTACTCGTTGCGCTGGCGCTCGGGAATATGAATCCCCAGCAGATTATAATAATCATACTTCATAGCCGTTGCTTCGGACGAATACTCATCATAACTAAACGGCGTTCCGGTTTTGGTTATTTCGGCATACATGAAATAAGTGACCTCACGATCTTCGAGAAAATTCAGACCCAGGGCGGGAAATATTTTTTCTCTCAGAATCGGATCCGGACCACTCAGAACCAGACTGATGTTATCATAGTTTTCAGAATATTTATTCAAATCATTATTGCCAAAATCATCGGTAATATACTGCATCGACATATTGGTTTTTTCAGGGGACCCGGTCTGAGTCGTAATCTTAATAATGCCTGAAAGTGCATTACCATACTCGGGATCAAAACCATCTTTAATAATCGAAATTTCCTGAATCGAACCGGAGGTCAGAGAAAGACCGAGAGTCATCGGCCCGGCACCGCCGAGCGGGTCACCGATATCGACACCGTCAACGATATATTTCACTTCGCCGGCACGACCGCCGCGAATCAGAATTTCACCTTCGGAAGTCACATTCACGCCGGCC
>CAZJLX010000471.1:0-2497 GCA_964546545.1 uncultured Ignavibacteriaceae bacterium
GTGGATAATCTCACGGATCGGTTCGCTTGTCGCCAGAACATTTATGGAGAATGAGGGTGTACCACCAATGGAGATGTTTCATATCCCACTATGGCTTGTGCTGACTGCTTTGACATTTGGAGTTCTGGTAAGTCTGCTGGCTGGCTATTACCCGGCCAACCGTGCCGCCCGCATAGACCCCGTCGAGTCGTTAAGGAATGAGTAGTTATATAATGGGCGTAGTCGCCGACTCCTGCTATTGCTTTATAAAGGCAGATCCGGGGCAGATCTGCTCTGCTCAGGCTCGGAAAGACCTAAAATTCGCCCTTTACCTGTGCGACGCGCAAAAACAGGCTCCCTGCCCGACGGTTATTCAGGCTGTTTCGGTTTGACCAAAACCAGCTTTTCATGTTCGACCGTCACCAGTCCCGATTTGGCTTTGCGCGGCTTGCGGACATATTTTTTCTGTGTGTATATGACCGGCACGGTCGCGGCATTGCGTGCTTTCGAATGGTAGGCTGCCACCGCCGCCGCCTCGGCGATCTCACCTTTGGATGGCTCGAAATTTTTATCCGGGAATTTCATCACGACATGCGAGCCGGGGCACTGCGAAGTATGAAACCACAACTCGTACGGTTTGGCGTAACCGAAGGTGGTGCTGTCATTGTCGGCCCCGTCCCGGCCGACAAAAATAGTCAGGCCGGTAGAGAGCGTCATCTCGCGGTACGGCAGGCGGACAGTGATTGTTTTTTTTTCGGTCGCTTTGGGCAGGAGCGAGTTGATCTCCGCCTCATATTTTTTAATCGCGCTGTCAAAATCGATCTCGAATTGCTCTTGCATCTCAAGCGATGTCTTCAACTCTTTTTTGGCAATCTCCAGCCGCCTTTGAAGAAGCTCGTGACCCTGGCGCCCCTTACGGTATTTTTTGAAATACAGCTCGGCGTTCTGTATCGGCGGCAGCGCTGGGTCCAGCTCGACAATGATTTTTGCCCCGTCGGCCGACCAGACATCGGTTAGCTCGACAAACTCCCGGCCTTTTTCGACTGACAAGGCAAATATCTTAAGCAGTTCGGCAAATTTTTTATACTGCTCAAAATCAGAGGCTGTTTTTAAATCATCCTCGATTTTGCCGATTTTCCGCCGACTCTTTTTTATATATCGGGAGATAGCCTCAAGCACGACCTGTTTCTGATCGATTTCGGACCGTTCTGACTTTTTTTCGCGCAGAGCTTCGTAAATGGCATACGACAGCGACCGCGCCTTGTTGAATTGATCATCCAGCACCTTCAATTTAAACGGATAAGCGCAATTCCCCCCCGGCAGTCTGTACCAGTAACCGCGATGATAATCATCGAACAGGGTGATAATCTCTTTGATGCTTTTTAATATTCGGTCGATATCGACCGAATCGACACGTTCCTTTTCATTATCAATATCGGAGCGATGTAAAATTTCATCGATAAGATTTTTATCGAGACCGGCGATTGATTTGCGCAGAATATTTTCGACCGATTGTTCGGTGCGGCCGAAGATTTCAATCAGATGCCGCTGTTCGATATTAAGCAGATTCAGTTTGTCTATCGGCGGAGGGGGCTTATAGGGTACATCAGCGTCATATTTTTTATTGCGCAGAGTGGCGATTATTTTACCGTTTTCATCCAGCAGCCAGAAATTTCCGTTAGGGCCGATCGCCTCGACGACTATTGTGAATTGTCGATTTTCCTTTTTCAAAACGATTTTCAATATTCGATCGAAAGAAATCTGCTCGACCGAGATAACCTCGGCCCCGGACGCTTCCTGAAAAAAGGGCCAGGGTTTTTCATTGGTGTCGATATTTACTTTGCCGCGCGGAAGTAAAAAAGTACCGTAACCGTGCGGATGATAAACCAATCCCAGCGCTTCGGTTCCTTTTGATGTTTTAAACAACAGGTAAGCTTCACGCTGCTTTTTGAAATATTCGGATGCCTTAAAAATTGAGCCGACGATATGTTCGTTCAATTCTCTGGCCAGCGCAAAGATATGAAGAGAGGTCTGCATAATCAGAATATATTGATTTTTATAAGACGAGAGAAAATTAAAATAAATTTGAATTCTATTTATTTACCCGGCGTGCGGGCGGAGGCATTGGCCCTTGTTGAATCAATCCTCTTGGGCGCTCTTAGCCTCGCCTGATGAATCTCCGCGACCGAATCGGTGTAATAACTGACATAGTCCCATATAATCCGCCACTGTTTCGGCCTGTTTTTCAGCTTCTCTTTAAAGGAGTTTAATTCTTCGAGTGTCATTTCATGCTGCTTTAGAATCGAATCGCGCGCCACCAGAAAGGAATCGCTATCGTTGCGATAAAGCTCGGCCGCGACCGAACTCTCGGCAATCACCAGGGCGATATTTTTATATTCTGCATCAAGATTGGCTCGATATTTGTCCCGGATAAAATAATAGCCGCTGACAAGCAGAACTAAAACGATCAGGACCGAAATTATACGAATCAGCATTTTACCAACTTTCGGTTGATATA
>CAZJLX010000472.1:0-2496 GCA_964546545.1 uncultured Ignavibacteriaceae bacterium
AGAAAACCGGGTTCTAATTTAATGCTGTTTATTCGTCTGGCTTTGCTTGTATTTTATTTTTTAATTTTATGGAAAGGTATCCCTAAAATTGATGAAATGTTGGAAGGTTTAAAATATGATGGTTTCGAAACCGAGACGGTGTTTGATACCCCCTACGGCCACCAAGCGATATTGTCGCGGGATAGTCTGATAATATTAAAAAGTGACAACAACACCGAAGCGGTCTGGCCCGATTTGGAAACGGCCGAAAATATTCTAATTCCGCCTTTATTATATCTGCCTGAAATGGACGAGATAAATATTTTGTATTTGGGGCGGGCCGAGTTTGGCATAACTCAATTGGCTGATAGTCTGAAAAATGTAAATATTAATATGCTTGATCCAAGAGCCGGTTTGTCATGGAAAATTAAAGATATTATACCTGACGGAGTCGTGAAAAACAGTATCGAGGCTGATCCGATTTCATATTTTTCGAAGTCCCGAATCCAGGCGAAGTATGATATCATTATAATTAATGTAGGGCCACCCGATAATTATAAAAATTCCCGTTTATTGAGCCTGCATTTTTTACTTCTGACTCAGAAACTTCTGAAGCCGGGGGGGATTTTATTTATCCCGACCGAGTATGACAGTGATCGATATATAACATCAGAAGTTGCTACTATTCTGTCTGTTACACGTAATACATTAAGTGACGCATTATATCTGACACATTTCTGGCCGGGTGTTAAAACGGCTATTTTTGCCTCGGATTCATCTGTTTTTAATATGTCGTTGGATTCTCTCACGGCCGGGATTAATCGGTTGAATTGTTCGCCACGATATATCAGCGAATATTTTTTGGCAGATCGCTTGGAAAAGATTAAAACAGAAAGATTATCTGATGCCTTATCGGAATCGGATAAGGCAAATATTATTGAGTTTCCGATCCTGACATATCTTCAATCCATTTATCGCTCGAAAGCAGCGGGTGTCGATCAGAAAATAGTACCATATATTTTAAATAAGCCGTATTGGCTTCTAATACTGCCGGTTTTTATCATTTCATTTTATGTTGTTCAGATCGTCAATAAATCAAGACGAAGACGATATGGCCTTTTTCTCTATTTTACGGCCGGATTGGTGTCGTTATCGGCCGAACTGATAACGTTTTATTTATATCAATCGTTGTCCGGTTCTTTATACATCGAAATGGCGGCTCTGATCGGTTCATTTATGCTAGGTCTGGCGTTGGGAGTTTATTATTCATGCCGAATAAATAAAGAGAATCTGGAGTTTCCGTCACTGCTTCTACTGCTAACCTCGCAATTGATTCTATTGGCAACCTATGATAAGATTGGCTACCAGTCACAATTGGTTTATTACACTTTTTTCCTCTTTACGACCGCGCTGGCGACCGGATCATTGTTTGTAGCCGCCTCCGACCGATATTACTACGGCCAGTCGGATAAAAACCGGGGTCTTGGTTACGCGGTGGAACTTATTGGTTCAGCTATCGGGGCACTTTTAACGACCACGATTTTGCTGCCGGTTATTGGATTGTTTTGGTTGTTAATATTAATAATTTTGCTTATAATCTTTGCCCTGGCAGGCTCGGTCCTGACGGCGAAATAAAATATAAGTTATTTTGGGCAGGTAATAATTATGGCAAAAAAGACTGTCGCGCTTTTTCTAAATCACCGGTACCGAGCCAAAGATAACTCTTTCTATATGAAAATTTATCGGGCGGCCGATTTTACGATTGCGGTTGATGGCGGAATCAGGTTTTTTACAAAAAACAAAATTCGGCCCGATCTTCTAATCGGTGATTTTGATTCAACTCCAAGATTGAGCAAAAAATATCTGGCGGCTCTTAATATCGAAAAATATCCAGCGAAGAAGGATAAAACCGACAGTCAGTTGGCGGTTGATGCGGCTTTGCGGTGTGGGGCAAAAGCCATTGAAATTTGCGGCGCAATAAGCAGGTCGGAGATTGATCATTTTCTGGGTAATATCTTTCTGCTGGAAATTATTAACCGGTATAATCTGAAAAATAAAAACACAATTATGGCTCGTCTGGTGTCGCCTAAGGGCAGTCTATACCTGCTGCACAACAGTTCTGCTCATTTAGTCGGCGATAAGGGTGATTTTATTTCGATCATTCCGCTTTCGAATAATCTGCGTTTGGATTTTACCGGTCTGGAATATTCGCCGCCAACAAGAAGAGTCAATATTGGGGAGAGTTTGACTTTGAGAAATCGACTGCGTCTGAAATCGAGTCATGTCTCAGTTGAAAACGGGCGGGCGATTGTGGTTTTATCGGCGTGGCGGAAATAAGGAAAATCATAGATACATTTGCTTGACAAATAAAGTTTTGCATATATATTCCTGAAAAATTTTATAGACCCTGCCGATAATAGGGTTGGATTTATTCAGGTCTTTAGACTGGGAGATCGTCCAACGGCAGGACATGCGGCTCTGGACCGTAGAATCGGGGTTCGAATCCCTGTCTCCCAG
>CAZJLX010000473.1:0-2494 GCA_964546545.1 uncultured Ignavibacteriaceae bacterium
AATAACGGTTGAGACCAGTGTAATCGACAAGCCATGATTTTTAACCAGAAGAAATATCGCAAAAGTCGTAAAAATATGCCGCCGACAACCCCGCAGAAAATAGAGCGTATAATAAAGCCAGTATTTTTTCTTGATGGTCGCTTTTGGTTTATCCGCTTTACCCCTGTTGGATGGAAAGGCAAAGAGGAAATAAATTCCAATCGCCGAAATTATGCCTCCGATTATATAAAAGGTCTGACGATAATTCAGAAAGTAAGTCAATCCCAGCACCAGACCGGCGCCGATCAGGCCGGCCAGTGACTCAAAAGATCGAAGTCTCCCCTGCGCCCGACCCGCATTCCCGCGTTCGGTTAGCTGAAGAAGCTGAGAGCTGTTATTCGGTTCGAAATAATGAAATCCAAACGACAAAACCAGCGTCGCCACCCCGACCATTAAAATCGAGGGTGACAAACCGCAGAGCAATAATCCCAATCCAACCGTAATAGTCGCCGCGGCAACTATTTTTGATTCGGTTATATAAAGCGCCAGCGCTCCGGCGCCAAAAGCCAGAAGGCCGGGAATTTCGCGAACCGATTGAATAATTCCGACATCGGTCGGTGAGGCGCCGAACTGCTCGACCGCGAAGTTGTTGAACATTATCCGCCAGGCATAAAACCCGATCCAGACAATACAACTGGAAAAGGTGATTGTCCCGACCGTTATTTTCTTTATCCCCAACGCCATGATTCGGAGAAGATAATATATTAGAGGCTATATGCCTTGTGGTTTTTCGGTAGAAGAAAAACCGCCCCCCCTGCCGGTCATTGCGAACCCTGAGAGAAATGCGAGCATTTCACGAAGGGTGTGGCAATCTCCCCATTCGAATCAAGCAAAATATTTCTCAAAATAAATGGATTGATATTATGCCCGAGGGCCTGCCCACTGGCGAAATACTGCCCACTGGCAGTTCAAGCTTTAGCTTGTCTTTATTCCGATAATCATGGCGTGTTGAGTTGCGTCAGTTCCTGCGTCCCGATTTTCGGGACATGTGAACTGACCCTGGATTCAATCTTTTATCACAATTTCCCCACCAAACCAATGTTAATCCTTCTATGATCTATTTATAAAAACGAGATCAAACATGAATTGCTGTTTTTTACAAATTGACTACAAACCTGATAGCGCGAAATATTTAAAATATGCGAAACAAACCCATTTGGGGCAGTGGCCCCTTTTTGCGCTACGCGCCCGTACACGGTACGTAAAGGATAAAATTTTATCCGTGACGAAACAAACCCATTATCCCGTATCTTATTGTACATCAACGCAATAACTTGTCCTGTCATTGCGAGGAGTTCCGGATTCCGGTTGGCCGGGATACGGAACGACGCGGCAATCTGTCGGCTTCGTTTGAGTACTCTGTAATATCAATGGATGAATTCAGTGGTAGGTATAAATATTTGAAAAACTTAAACCGTCCAATATCGGCAGACCGAAGGCGAAAAGGCGCTCCCTGCGACCAGACCGGAGGCAAAATGGCGCTCCCTACGCCCAGACCGAAGGCAAAAAGGCGCTCCCTACGCCCAGACCGAAGGCAAAAAGGCGCTCCCTGCGCCTTGGTTGTTAAAATTTTGAACAATATGTCGATAAAAACCTATAAAGAATTAAATACGTTGAAGTTAATAACAAGGGAGAAAAGCCATTAACAATTCCGTAAAATCTTTGCAAAAATCGCTGGCGAAATCGGCCGCCAAAACATATATTGCCCCCCCTGAAAATAATTCAAAGGTGAACAAAATGGACTTTGATGGTTCGATATTCAAAGCTTATGATATCCGAGGAATAGTCCCGGACCAACTCTCGGGCGAAATCGCGTACCATATTGGCAACGCTCTCGCCGGTTATCTCAAACCGAAATCGATCGCAATCGGCCGCGATATGCGCCTGTCGTCCAATGAGCTGTTTGACCACTTAAGCCGGGGTATAAATGATGCCGGTGTCGATGTTGTCGATCTGGGCAAAATCTCAACCGACGGGCTTTATTTTGCGGTCGGCAAATACGGCTATGACGGCGGCGTTATGATTACCGCCAGTCACAATCCGAAAGAATATAACGGCTTTAAAATCTGCCGCGAACAGGCGCTGCCGCTCTCCGGCCAGGAAGGTCTGGATAAAATCAAACTGGCGATTGAAAATAATCAGGTTGAAAAATCGGCCCATCGGGGTAATATCGCCCGCAAAAATATTAATGAAGAATATGCCAAACATTGCCTTTCCTTTATCGATTCGTCGCTGATTAAGCCGTTTAAAGTCGTCGTTGATGCCGGCAACGGCATGGCCGGAATGACCCTTCCGCCGGTTTTTGAAAAACTTCCGGTCGAAATTATTCCGCTCTATTTTGAACTTGATGGGTCATTCCCCAACCACCCCGCCTCGCCGATCGAACTTGAGAATTTGGTTGATCTTCAGAAAAAAATTGCCGAAACCAAAGCCGATTTTGGGGCGGCCTTCGATG
>CAZJLX010000474.1:0-2487 GCA_964546545.1 uncultured Ignavibacteriaceae bacterium
TCAATATTTTCCGATATTTTTTTCTGCACCGATTTTGATTTAATCTTATCGATTGAATTCAAGATATTATCCAGAGACCCGAACTGCTCCAAAAGAGTGATCGCCGTTTTAGGTCCGATTCCGGGCACGCCGGGAACATTATCGGATGAATCACCCATCAGGGACAAAACATCAATCACCTGTTCGGGTAAAACGCCGAACTTCTCTTTGACCATGTCGCGGTCCATTTTTATCGGCGGTTTGGGAGATTTTTGAGGATTATATATTTTAATCTTATCATTCACCAACTGAAACATATCCTTATCACCCGAGACAATCCAGACATTCATTCCTTTGGCCGCCGCCTCAACCGACAGCGTCCCGATTATATCATCAGCCTCGAACCCCTCAAGTTCCAGCGCCGGGAGATTAAATGCCTCGGTCGCCTCTTTGATACGCGGCAGTTGAGCAATCAACTCCTCAGGCATCTTGGCCCGGGTCGATTTGTAATCTTCGTACATCTTGTGTCTGAAGGTCGGCGCCTTGGTATCAAATGCAATCGCCAGATAATCAGGCCGTTCTTCCCGGATAATTTTTAATATCGAATTGACAAAACCATAAGTTGCCGAGGTATCCTCGCCTTTGGAGTTAATTAAAGGATTACGGATAAAGGCAAAATAAGCCCGGTAAAAAATAGCCGATCCGTCAAGCAGATATAAAGAGGTTTCTTTCACCGGTACAGACCTTGTTGTTTTATATAGGCGTAGACATCCTCTGGCAATAGATATTTTATCGACTTACCCTCCTTCAGACGTCGCCGAATCTGCGTGGATGAGATATCCAGAAGCGGCATATTAAAACTTTGAATTTTATCTATCCAGCCTGAGGATTTTATTAACTCTTCACTGCCCGGCCGGCCGCCGACAATAATATCCACCTGCTTGATCAGTTCATCCGGTTTGTACCATGAATCGAATATCCCCAGATTATCGCTGCCCAGAATCAGATAAAATTTAACATCGCGGTGCCGTTTTTTTAGGGCTTCTACGACCTTTAATGTATAAGCCGGTTCGCCCGACTCTTTTTCAATATCGCTGATTAAAAAATTGCTGTTTGATTCGAGAGCGATCCCGGTCATGCGCAGTCGATCCTCAAACGAGGCAATCGGCTTTTCCCGTCGATGCGGAGGTGAAAAACTGACGACAAACAAAACGCCGTCCAGGCGAAAGTTTTCCAGTGCCCGACCGGCCAAGATTAAATGTCCATGATGAATCGGATCAAATATTCCCCCCATTATCCCCCAGCGACCGATTATCTCAGGACTCGTTGGAGGCATCGACCGATTCCAGATGATGGCTGATTTTTTCCATATATTCGCGCGCCTCGGGAACAAGTTCATTCGACGGATAATTCGTTACGAAATAATTAAACTTTTCCAACGCTTCGGTATACTTTTTTTCTTTATAGTCCATTTCGGACATCCGATAGAGCGCTTGAGCCGCATATTGAGTTTCCGTATAATTATCAATGACATCCTGAAAATATATCCGCGCCGCCCGGTAATCATAAATTTTAAAATAAAGCATCGCATTTTCAAAATCCTTGCGCGCCAGTTTTATCATCCCCTGATTTATGACAGAACGTGCATCTTCGGCATAAGGTGAATCCGGGTTTTCCAGAATAAAATCGCGCATGGTGGCGATGGCCCGTTTTAAATCTTCCTGATCCAGAGAATAATGCCCGGGACTGTTTTTAAAGTAACAGACGCCCGCCATATATTGAGCCAGATCGCTATAAGCCGACATCGGATAATTGCTGATTAGTCGGCGAAACTCGACCGTGGCAAGTTCATATTCCTTATTATTAAAATATGACATGGCCAGAAAATATTGGGCGGTATCTACTATATTGGCACCGGGATAATTAAATATGACCCGCTGGAATCCTTCAACGGCATTCGGCCAGTGCTTTTTATCATATTCCTTTTTTGCATAAGTAAACTGTTCTTCCGCCGATGCCGACGGTTTAATACGCGGTCCCCCGCAGGCTGTTGACAAGATAATTGTCAGCAGTAAAAAGATAACCAATAGTCTAATATTTGTTTTCAAGTTTTATACTGCTCCTTAAGCATTTTATAATTGGCCATAACTTTATTTAAATATGATCTCGGTAGTGGTTTATTCAGATTCATCCGTTGACGCAATGCGGTCTCGCCCATATTATATGATATTATCGCTTTGCGAACGTCCTGAAATTTTAATATCATCTCAAACAGATACCGCGAGCCCATCTGGATATTAAACTCCGGCTCCATAAGGGTCGCAGAGCCTTCCCAGTCAATCCCCATTTTATTGGCCAGACTTCGGCCGACAAAGGGTCTGATTTGCATTAATCCACGCGCCCCCTTGGATGATGTCTGGCCTCTCTTAAAGGATGACTCAGTAATTATCAGCGCCATCAAAAACATCGGATCGTAATCATATTTTTTACATTCGGAAGAGATGACCT
>CAZJLX010000475.1:0-2477 GCA_964546545.1 uncultured Ignavibacteriaceae bacterium
ACCCTGGGTTTAAGCTCATTTGCCGACAATGATAAAATCAGCAACACAATCGGCGTCGTCGGCGGACTGATGCTGATAATTATGGGTCTTGGTATGCTGTATGACATTCTCCGGTCGAGAGTTAAGGCCGAATCGGCCACTCAGGGTGGCAAAAGTACTTCGCGGCTGATAGTTGACGGCGTGTTGACCTCGCTGTCGAATCCGTACTGGTATGTCTGGTGGGCGACGACCGGTTCGGCTTTTATCGTGAAGGCGATCCGTCACGGGGCGATCGGCCCGCCGGTTTTTTATATCGGTCATATATTATCCGATCTGGTCTGGTATACGCTGGTTTCGATATTAATCTGGAACGGCCGCAAGCTGATTGTCGGTCTCGGTTATAAAATTCTAATCTCACTCTGCGCTCTGTTCCTGCTCTACCTTGGTGGGCTGTTTATCTATGACGGTTTGACGGGGGGGATATAATCAAATAAGATATCCTATACGATCCAGAAAGTCATTGTGAGCCCTGAGAAAAATGCGGAGCATTTGACGAAGGGTGTGGCAATCTGTCGGCATTGTTTGAGCACTATGTTACCTAAAACCAGTAAAGATTTTGGCAAGCACTTCAGTTTTTCAGCGATTTTGCATTAGTTCTGTTTCCACCACTATTCGCATGACGAATGGGGAGATTGCCGCGTCGTTCCCTACCCCGATAAATCGGGATACGGAACTCCTCGTAATGACAATTTCGGCCTAAGACTATGATTACTTTATACTTACAGCAAAATGGGTTTGTTTCGCATATTTTAAATATTTCGCGCTATCAACTTTGTAGTGAATTTGTTTAGCCATTGCCTATAAACAACTTATGATCCCATGCGAAATGGCTTTGTTTTCGACATGTTCTTAATATCAAATTCTGAATGAATTATAATTAATTGTTTATTAATACGCATAATCCGATCCTTGTTTTTATAAAAGGAGCAATGTATAACAACAGTGATTTGGTATATTTTTTGATACGGATTGATTCTTCAGTGAAATAAGAGAGCCACTTTAGAGCGGGTGTGTTACAACTGCTGAGAGACATTTTCACCCTTACTCACACCCCACTTGCGGTGCAGGACCGCTTTTGTATAAATAGGTTATCAAGTACGTTATATCGAATATATTGACCAGACAATCACCGTTCGCGTCGCCCATGAACAGTGGCAACGGAGATTGGCCGCCTTTATAGAGATAACTGATTAAAAAAGTAATATCAAATATGTCGACTTTCCAGTCACCGTTGGCGTCGCCCAGCTTCCATGTTTTAAAGGTAAGCGTATTGGACGAGTATGTATATAATCCCGTATTATCGGTCGCTTTGACTTTCCACCAGTATTGAGTGCCGAACTCAAGCGAGTCGTTTAATGTAGACCAAGGCTGCCAAATACTATCAACCGTATTGACATAAATGAAATTACTGTCAAGCGCAACTCGGAGTGTATAGAAGGCTGAATCCTTTGGATCGGGATCGGTTGACGGTTCCCAGAAGAAATTGCTCAGCATATCAAAAACATACCAACCGGAAGTATCGGGAGGAAATTGAACCTGAAAAGAGGGTGGGGCCTCTTCTACGACATTGACCCAGAATGACTCCGGCAGAGAATAGTCGGAATATTCATATTGATCATAGGCCCTGGCATACCAGAAGTAGTGGTCGTTCTCAATTAACGGCACATCAATCACCCAGCCGGTTGAATCGGCCTGTTCAGTTACATTCTCACCGAAAGCTATAATAAATCCTGCTCCCGAGTCAGGTTCAACGATGAAATCATAAGTTATTGTGTCATTCTCGGCATCAGATGAGTTTTGAATCCAGAGTGTAGGTTGATCACTGTTTACAATTTCTTCATCAATTGGATAAATAGAGATAGGCATAGATGGCATGCTGTTCATCTGGAAAAGTGTATCGTGCCAATAAGACCAATGTAAACCATTATGAACGCGCAACCTCAGATAGTATGTATTACCATCAATAAGGGAAACCCCAGAATATGTTATGGACGTATCGGGGCCGGGAAATGGCATGGGATTCCACATTTCGGCATAGTCCCAATTATTATCAGTTCCAACAGCCAATTCAAAACTGTCTTCTGGATTGGATGCAGGGTCATAATATATCCATGATATTTTTGGATTGTGCGAAATCACATTCATGTGGTTTTCATTTTCAAGACCAATTGCCATGACAGCATCTATACAACCAACATCATACATTCCTATGAGCAATTTGCATTCATTATTTTCAGGTAGACAGGGGGAACTGCTATAAAGCGTATAATCTCCTACTGCGGTATCGCAGAACCGAGGATCCAACGAAAAATTGCCACTAATACCGTATTGGTCGATAATCTCAGAAGTCCAATCTCCACCTAAATTACCATAAATATCAGTGCAATCAAATATCGTATTGCCTGCGGCTGCTTTTGCGGAATCGAGCGGTACATTTG
>CAZJLX010000476.1:0-2473 GCA_964546545.1 uncultured Ignavibacteriaceae bacterium
TCGGAAACATGTCGTTTGATACGACAGAAGATCAGTTACGCCAGGCTTTCGAGAGTTATGGTGAAGTCACTTCTGTTAAGGTTATTACCGACCGAGACAGCGGCCGGCCAAAAGGATTCGCGTTTGTCGAAATGTCATCCAAGGATGAGGCATTGGCTGCTATCGACGGTCTTAATGGCCAGGACCTTAATGGTCGCGATCTGAATGTCAACGAAGCGAAACCGCGCCCGCAGGGCGGCGGTGGCGGCGGACGTCGCCGGTCGTACTAACGATTAAGAATAAGCCCCGTGTAATTTAGCGCGGGATTAGTTTCTAAGGAGATCGGCCTCTGGCCGGTCTCCTTTTTTTATTTCTCACTGCCAATAGTTAAAATGCATAGTCAATAGGTGAGTCAGCGGATTGAAGAGTCCGAACTCCAAGGGAGATTCGGGTCTGCAAAACTAATTTATAATGATATTATACGCCGGGACGGGGATGAAATGAGTTGGCGGTTTCGTCCAGCAAGTGCAGTTTTTTCTCGGCTTTTCTGCGATCATCGAAATCTAAAATTGATTTTCTTATCCGAAGAGACTTGGGTGTCACCTCAATCAGTTCATCATCACGGATCCAACCCATAGCCTGTTCCAATGTCATCTTACGAGGCGCATCAAGTTTGACACCGATATCTTTAGTCGAACAGCGATGATTGGTCAACTGTTTGCGTCGGGTCGGGTTACAGGTTATATCCATACTGCGCGAGTTTTCGCCGACAATCTGTCCGGTATAAATTTTTTCGGTCGGTTCAATAAAAATGACACACCGTTCCTGAAGTCCTTCGATGGCATAAGCGGTTGCCGAACCGGTTTCGAGACTAATGACCGAACCTTTGCTGCCCATCACAAAATCGCCACACCACGAACCATAACGGATAAAACGGGAGGACATAATGCCAAGACCACGAGTGTCGGTTAAGAAATCTGACCTATAGCCAATCAGGCCGCGGGTCGGGATCTCAAATTCGATACGGATCGTTTTGGTGCCGGCATTTTCAACAGTTGTCAACTCGCCTTTGCGTTTAGCCAATTTTTCAATGATGATTCCCTGATGTTCTTCGGGAACATCTATAATAAGCTGTTCGATCGGTTCCAGAACATTACCATCGTCATCAAGACGTGTGATAACTTCCGGGCGGGAGACACAGAACTCAAGCCCCTCGCGTCGCATCTCTTCGATTAGGATAGCCAGATGAAGCTCACCGCGCCCCGAGACTTTGACACCATCCGAGCGACCGATATCTTCCATTCGAAGCGCAACATTCACACGTAGTTCGCGGACGAGTCGTTCTTTTAACTGGCGGAGCATAATCGCCGTGCCATCCTGTCCCGAGAAGGGGCCATTATTGACCAAGAAAAACATCGAGAGTGTCGGTTCTTCGATATCAAGAGGTTTTAGCGCTTCGCTGACATCTTCATTTTTGGAAAAAGTGTCGCCAATGCCTATCTCGGGAGGTCCGGCCAGCCAAACGATATCGCCAGCGGAAATTTCATCGGTTTCAACCCGTGTCAGGCCGCGGGTAATCCACATATGGATACCCCTGACTCTTGACGAAGCATCCAACTCCCAGCCTTTATGCGGAGATAGCGGGTCTTTCAGCCTGGTAACAAGACGGGTGAAATCCTCACCCTTTTTCAAGGTCCCCCGGAGAACCCTTCCGCAACCGATCTGACCGATATAATCACTCCAGTCAAGAGAGCTGACCTGCATTAAAAAATCACCCTCCTGATTGACTTGAGGGGGAGGAACTTCGTCAATGATTGTCCGGAAGAGAGGATTCATTCCGGCCGGATCTTCTTTGTCCAGATCATTGACAAACCACCCGTCAAGACCGGAACCATAGAGCACCGGAAAATGAGCCTGCTCATCGGTTGCTCCCAATTCAATAAAGAGGTCAAATGTTTTATTCAGGGCGTAATCCGGGCGGGCGTTCGGACGGTCGACCTTATTGATAATGACAATCGGGCGAAGTCCGAGCTTCAGGGCACGCATAAGAACATAACGGGTCTGAGGCATCGGCCCTTCGAGGGCATCGACCAGCAGCAAAACCGAATCAACCATTGAGAGCACCCGTTCCACTTCACCGGAAAAATCAGCGTGACCGGGGGTATCTATAATATTTATCAGGTAGTTTTTCCAAGAAACGGTGCAGTGTTTTGAACGAATAGTTATACCTCGTTCACGTTCCAGAACATTATTGTCCATGAGTCGTTCGGCAACTTCCTGGTTTTCGCGGAAAGTCCGGGTCGCCTTAAATATAGAATCAATAAGTGTCGTTTTGCCGTGATCAATATGGGCCACAATGGCGAGGTTTCGGATACGAGCAATATCAGTCATTAATCAATGCACCTTTCAAAACTGAAATATATTCAAAATAACATATTTCAAAAATATCTGCAGATTAAACTTTCAGGGAATAATCACGCAGGAAAAACCGGAA
>CAZJLX010000477.1:0-2472 GCA_964546545.1 uncultured Ignavibacteriaceae bacterium
ATCAGTGACTTCTTCAGGTCGCTCATCGATAAGCAGAACAATCAGTTTGACGTCGGGATGATTCATCGTAATCGATTTGGCGATTTTTTGCAGGATGATTGTTTTGCCCGCCTTGGGTGGGGAGGTGATCAGTGCGCGCTGGCCTTTGCCGATCGGGGTCATCAGGTCCATAATACGAGTCGTTAATTCCTCGGGCGCTATTTCCAGTTTGAACGGTTCTTCGGGGTAAAGTGGCGTCAGGTTGTCGAAGAAAGTCATATTCTTTTTTCTCTCCGGCGGCTCAAAATTAATAGCTTCAATTTTAAGCATAGCGAAATACCGCTCATTATCTTTGGGCGGACGGACCTGGCCGGAAAGTGTGTCGCCGGTGCGCAGATCAAAACGTTTGATTTGCGATGGTGAGCAGTAAATATCATCCGGTCCCGGAAGATAATTGTAATCGGAGGATCGTAAAAAGCCGTAGCCTTCGTTGAGAATCTCAAGAACGCCCTCCGCGAAAATCATTCCCTCCTGATGGGAAGCGGATGTTTCCATGATTTTGTAAATCAATTCCGATTTTCGCAAGCCCGAGACTCCTGGGATTTCGAGTTCTTCGGCAATGACCAGCAACTCGGCAATAGTCTTGGTTTTTAGTTTGTCGATATCATTCGGGATTTCCGGTTTGCCATTCGGAATCTCTCTTCTTGGAACAAGAACCTCTTTTTTACTCATAACAATTTTCACCATATCTGGGAGTTATTTCATTACCTCGACCGGAGCGTCTCCCCATAATTTCTCCAGTGCGTAAAATTCGCGTGCCGATTTTTCAAATATATGAACCACAACATTTACATAATCCAGTAATATCCACCTACCGCCCCGCGCTCCCTCACGATGCCAGGGTTTAATGCCTTTTTCCAAAAGTCCCTCATGTATGGTCTCGGCAATCGCGTTGACGTGAACATCCACGTCGCCACTGACAATGACAAAGTAGTCGCAAATTGATGATAATGATTTCATTTTCAGAATTTTGACATCGTGTGCCTTTTTAGTTAAAGCAAGTTTACCTGCGGCACGAGCTAAAGCAAGTGGTGTCGTTTTCAAATTATTTCCTTATTTCTCCTTTTTTTCTGATCGGTTCAATAGCTTCTCATAATCATCACCCAGGACCAAAGTTACATTTATAGATCGATAATTGTCTTCTATCGGTTCGAAAACAATATTGTCGGTCGGCAGTTTGAGTTGTTTGGCGAGCTCTTTGGCCGCCTTATTGTTTTTTTCGCGAGATATTATAAAACTTTTTTCGACATGGTATGATTGAAAATCGGTTACTTCAACCACTCCGACTTCAATCGGCAGCCCGGTCAATTGAGGTATTGCCGCGGCGATTCGTCCAGCCGCGCCGCCTTCGCCGCAGCCGTTCAGAATCTGCAGTCTGACAATATGATCCGGTGTGTCAATGGTGCGCGAGAAGCCATGAGTAACCCTTATAGCAAAGCTGATAGTATAAATAATTACCAGGGCGGTAACAGCGACGATGGTCAATTCCAGAAATCGGGAATTTTTCTTACGGCGTGGAGTTCGCCTTTTTACAGTTTTGCTTTTGGCAAATGGTTTTTTAAATTTCATTAGATTGTTGTTTGCAGGGAGGGGAAAAAAGGTTAATTCCTGATATAAATCTCCAGTTATATAAATTACCTGTAATACGGGTTATAGTAATATCCCGGGTACGAAATAAATCCGACCGAAAGTCTGAATTTTTCTGACGGATGATAATCGAGTTCCACAGCCGGAAAAAATTGCGCGTTTGTCTGTATATTCTGATTAAACAGCGCCCCGGGATTATGAGCGATCCCGATTGCCACATCAAGAGACAAACTCGGGGTTATCGTATAAAATATGTTTCCGGTATACATGCCGATTGAACTCGACTGGCCGCCGCCGGAAAAAAACGATACCGAATATGAATGCGACAATTTAATACGGGAAATGTCAATCAAAGAAAACGGTTTGCTCATTGCAGGGCCAAAACCCGTTGAAGTAACCAAAAGAATTGAGGAAATAACCGAAGTGGATTTTGAACTCTTTTCCCGCGCAATTTATTCAGAACAAAACCAGATTGATGTAGGGATGCTGGATCCAATATCATTCTACTCAACCCACTCGCCAATGACATACCTACCGGACGAGCCAGAGATCAATAAACTGCTAGAGGACACCCCCGACAAGGTTCCATCTATAGTTGAAAGGGTTCAAAACACGTTGCTACATATCTTCTGGGCGGATAGATACGGGGAAAAACTCACAGAAGAGCGGATATCACAAGTCAACATCAGATCAGCAGCAGAAATATTGAGAACAGCATACCAATGCAAACTAGAAAGCCTAAGGACCAATCGCAAGTTATCTGAGAAAGTCATAGGTAACTGCCGAGACTTTACTGTTTTAACAGTAGCCCTCTTGAGAAACAATGGTATTCCAGCAAGAGCTAGG
>CAZJLX010000478.1:0-2466 GCA_964546545.1 uncultured Ignavibacteriaceae bacterium
GCGTTCTGCTTATAACTCTGGCTGTTTATATTCTGGGTCAGGTTGTATTTGACATAGATTTATCTGTTTTTCCAGCCTGGGCACAAACTCAATAAAGTATTTAAAAAGAGTGAAAAGGCAATCGTCGGCGAATTCTATACGTATTACTTGAAAACAAGAAATTTGAAATACGTATTTTATGAAAAGGTTATTAAATCGAAAAAATTGGCGACATACATTGGGTAGACGTATTTATACAGTTTTTTCTATATGGGGGTAGTATGATTTCATTAAAGGCGCAATATGGTCTGAAAGCGATTGTATCGCTGGCCGCTAATTTCGGTCAGGGACCTCTTCAGGCCAAAGAGATAGCAACCTCGCAGGATGTTCCGGTGCGTTATCTGGAGCTTTTGCTGTCGCAGTTGCGACGGGCAAGGTTGGTAGAAGCGACCCGGGGCAAAAAGGGGGGGTACTATCTGGCCAAAAAACCGGCCACCGTTTCGGTTTATGATGTTATCTCGGCTTTTGAGGGCAATGTCTTATTTTCGGGCAATGGTCATAGCAAGAGTGATGAATTGACTTTTATCTGGAAAAATGCCGAAAATTTGGTCATTAAGCATTTTAGCTCGATGAAAGTTTCGGATTTAATCAGTAAGATAAAATAGATATGGAATTTGTCGAGGATTCAGGTTTATCCTGTGAAGCCATTAGCGGAAGGTTGTATTTATGGCCAGAATAGCTTCTGATTTGTCACAATTGGTCGGCAGAACACCGCTTGTCAGGTTGAATAAACTAACCAGGGGTTTAAATGCCACAGTACTCGTTAAACTGGAATCGTTTAATCCATTATCTTCGGTTAAGGATCGTATCGCACTCTCGATGATTAATGATGCCGAAAAAAAAGGATTAATAAACTCCGAAAGCGTAATTGTCGAACCGACTTCGGGAAATACCGGAATTGCCCTCGCCTTTATCGCCGCCGCCCGCGGATATCGAATAATCTTAACTATGCCCGATACTATGTCAATTGAACGACGCAATCTGTTAAAAGCTCTGGGGGCGAAGCTGGTCTTAACACCGGGAGCCGAAGGTATGTTGGGGGCAATAAAAAAGGCCGAAGAGATTGCCTCTGATATGGAAGGCGCATATATGCCGCAGCAATTTAAAAACCCGGCTAATCCATATATTCATCTGACCACAACCGGCCCGGAAATCTGGGAGGATACTGACGGCATGGTGGATATTTTCGTTGCCGCTGTTGGTACCGGAGGGACGGTTAGCGGGGTCGGTGAATATTTAAAGAAAAAAAAGTCAGCGGTTAGGGTGATAGCGGTTGAACCGGCCGCTTCTCCGGTTTTGTCGGGAGGCGAAAAAGGTCCGCACCCGATCCAGGGTATCGGCGCTGGATTCAAACCGGATACGCTTAATCTCGATATTGTCGATGAGATCATAACGGTCACCAATGAAGAGGCTATCGGAACCACCCGTCGACTGGGACGGGAAGAGGGTATCTTAACCGGTATCTCCGCCGGTGCTAATGTGGCCATTTCATTAAAAGTCGCCGCCAGACCGGAAAACAAAGGCAAAACTATCGTTACAATCGGTTGCGATACCGGAGAGCGTTATTTGTCGACTCCGACTTTTGCCAAAATTGACGATTAAACGGCCGGCTCTTTTTTATATCGGTTTTCTATTTTTTTTCATATTTTCCTCACCATGTCGAATAACGAAAAGAAAAAGTATAAAATTGGTGTTTCAACAACAGTTGATCATTCAATTCCGATTGAAATTCAACTGCCGATAATAGCCGACTGCGGTTTTGATTTTATCTCGATTAGCGCCGATTTGAATCATAATTATATTTTTAATTCGGATAAATTTAAAAAGATTATTGAACAAAGCTGTGAGTACAATCTCTTTATCGAATCGGCGCATGTGCCCTTTTATCCGCCGTATGACGCGGCCGCGACGGATAGACAGGAAAGATATGAGGCTGTCAGGCTAATTGGCCTTTATATCAAACAGGCGGTTTTATATGAGATTCCAATGGTGATTCTTCACCCGCATTATTATTTCAATGACAGCAAAGAGGCTTGTCTAGAGCGTGCCGAAAGTTCTTTGAGGCAATTACTTGAAGATAAACCGGACAATCTGCAGATCGCTCTTGAGAATCTACCGACCGAACAGGGATCCTGGATTTGTGCGTCTCTTCTCGATTTGTTTGGCCCGGATAAATATGGTTTTTGCTATGACAGTTCACATGAAAATATGAGCGGCCGACCGTTCCATCTGTTGAGTAAATATTATAATCGTCTGACGACCTGCCACCTTTCGGATAATTTTGGTCAGGCTGATGAGCATCTGCCGCCGACTGACGGAAATATCAACTGGAAAAAACTTAAAAGTTACTTTGATAAAATACCCAAGTTGAGTAATATCTTATTCGAAGTCGGCACCGGCGAATCGTTGACTGAACCGTTGGAACGA
>CAZJLX010000479.1:0-2439 GCA_964546545.1 uncultured Ignavibacteriaceae bacterium
CGGGGGCAGGTTATCGGTATGAAAACCAATTGTCTGGCCCGCAAACTTAATTCGACCCCGGTCGCACTCGCCGAAGCTTTATCGGACTTGCTTATTAAAAGCGGCTTTGCCGAAAATAATCTTATTATCTGGGAGCGGAGCAATCGGGAACTCCGTGACGCCGGTTTTGAATTAAATGCTTCTTCATTTGGCAAACGATGTCTCGGGACCGATAGCAATGGGGTGGGCTATAGCACCGATTTTTACAGCTACGGCAAAGTAGATTCGCTGGTCAGCAGAATTATTACCGAAAAAGTCGACTCGAATATAAATCTGGCGCTTTTGAAGGATCATTCGATTGCCGGGCTTTCCGGGGCGCTCAAAAATATGTACGGTGCGATAAATAACCCGAATAAGTATCATATTCCCAATTGTGATCCATATGCGGCTCATATCTCCAACTTACAGCCGATCCGTGATAAAAATCGGTTGACTTTAATCGACGCAGTCAGAATCCAGTATCATGCCGGACCCGGTTATGACAGTCGCTATCTTGAGTACTACGGTAGTCTGATAGCTTCAGTCGATCCTGTTGCGGCCGACCGGGTGGCGCTGGAGATTTTGCAGCATATTCGAAAACAAAACAGGCTTGTGCCGCTCGAAGAGGATCGTCGCCCGGTGAAATATTTGGAATCGGCCGAATCAATCGGGCTGGGGGTCGCAGATATGAATAAGATCGAAATAAAGGTATTTGAAATGGATAGCGATGGTAATACAAAGGCGGGAGTCTTATTCTGATGAAGCGTCGCCTTTTTTTAAGATGTCTCGGGTGCGGTGCCCTGGCGACGGCGGCGTCTCAAACCGATCTGTTACCCGAAATTATCGGCGGTATTCAAAACGCCTGCGCCTTTGAATACAGTAAAGAGCTGTCATCGGTAGAAGCAAGATATTATAAAAAACTTGAGGGGGGAGGAATCGAATGTAATTTATGTCCCCGTCATTGTTATGTAACCGATCTGGAGCGAGGCTATTGTGGCGTTCGCGAAAATCGAAAGGATGTTTATTATTCTCTGGTATACGGTTTGCCGTGTGCGGTTAATATCGACCCGATTGAAAAAAAGCCGCTCTTTCATTTTTACCCCGGAACTCAGGCCTTTTCATTAGCGACCGCCGGATGTAATTCCAACTGCAAGTTTTGTCAGAATTATGATATTTCTCAATCCCGCCCGGAGCAGACCAACAATTTTAAATTGTCGCCGAACCAGATAATCGAAATCTGTAAAAATCGCCATGTGCCAAGCATTGCTTATACTTACTCCGAACCGATTATTTTTTATGAATATATGTATGATACGGCCGAACTGGGGCGCAGGGATAATATCAAATCAGTCATGATAACCGGTGGATATATTGAAAAGGAATCTCTTAAAAATCTTTTACCGGTCCTTGATGCGGTTAAGGTCGACCTGAAATCCATCCGTAAGGATTATTATAAAAATATAGTAGATGCTGAATTACAGCCGGTGCTTGAAGCATTGGTTGATATTAAAAGGGCGGGGGTCTGGCTGGAAATTGTCCATCTGGTGGTTCCGACGCTCAATGATTCGGATGATGAATTTAAAGAGTTGGCTGTTTGGATTAAACAATATCTGGGGACGGATACGCCGGTTCATTTTTCACGGTTTCATCCGCAATATCTCCTTCGTAACCTGCCGCCGACACCTCAGGCGACTCTTGAACGAGCGCATCAAATATGTAAGACCGAAGGCCTTGAGTATGTCTATCTGGGTAATATTCCGGGTCATCCGGCCGAATCGACCTATTGCCCCAAGTGTGGTAGCTTGCTTATCAATCGCCGGGGGTATCAGATTATCGGGAATAAACTGGACAAGGACTTATGTTCAAAGTGCGGTTATAAAATCCCCGGGCTGTTTTAGATGAAACGTCAAGCCTTTCTGCTCGGTCTCTTTTCGGTCGGAGGACAGGTTCTAATTCTGCGAGAATTGATTTCCTCATTTAATGGCGATGAACTTTTTATCGGCACCGCTCTGTTTGGCTGGTTGCTCTCGGTGGCAATCGGCGCCCTGCTTGGCGGCGGGCTGTTATTAAGAGCAAAGGTGAGATTCTTATTCATGGCCGGAGGAGTTTTACTTCCGGTTATGATTATCGCCGCCCGCTTATGCCCTATGCCGGTGACTTTATCATCGGGCGAAATCGTGCCTTTTGTATACGCAGCGCTCTTTTCTATTTTTTTGATGATGCCGATCGGATTTATTTCGGGCTGGCTTTTTCCGGTGATTTCGCGGAAGGAACATCGGCCGGCGGCCTCAATTGTTATGGTTTACCTGTTTGAGGGTTTCGGGGCGTTTGTCGGCGGACTTATAATCGCACTGCTGGTTGGCAGGATTTATTCAACACTGGCGATGTCGTTTTTGCTCGCATTTGTGGTTATCCTCGGAT
>CAZJLX010000480.1:0-2181 GCA_964546545.1 uncultured Ignavibacteriaceae bacterium
TGTTATGCCCCCGTAGCTCATAAGGATAGAGCATCTGCCTTCTAAGCAGAGGGAAACAGGTTCGAATCCTGTCGGGGGTATTTTAAATTGCATTGATTTATTCTATTAATTAAAAATCGACTATACATCGCCACATGATTTGTAAGTCGATAAATGTATCTTATTGATATGTAGCGTTGTACAATTGGTTAATTGCAACATTTTTGCGCTTGCAATATTAGTTTTTTGGACTTTATAATAATGAATGCAGTTTCAAACATGTCGAACGATAATAACATTGAGGTCGGAATGTCAGTGGACAAAGATTGGACTAACTTAATAAGAATACAATATCCGGAAACGGGCTGAATCTTTATATTGGAATTTTTAGCTAAGAGGAATTTATGATACATAATAAAATCATCGACACGCTGATAAATCGTAAATCTATTCGCAAATATACGCCACAAATACCGACCAAAGAGGAAATCGAAACATTGGCTCGAGCCGCGCAACAGGCGCCGTTCGCCGGCCAGATGTGCAGCTTGTTATTGAAAAAAGGCTCCCGGGGGATTCCCTTTAAGGCGCCACTTCTTTTCACAATCTGTTTTGATATGTATAAGTTGGAGAAGATTATGCTGAAGCGCAACTGGCCGACAGGTTCATGCGACTTATCTTTGCTCCTATTTGGAATGCAGGATGCCGTTTTAATGTCTGAAAATTTGGTCATCGCAGCCGAGAGTCTCGGTATGGGAAGTTGTTTTATCGGCAGTGCGCCGTATCGCGCGAAAACGATAATCAAAGAATATAAACTACCTAAAAGAATATTCCCAATCGTCCAGCTGGTGGTTGGATTTCCAGCCGAAGATCCGCCCACCCGCCCAAGATACCCATTGGATTATTTCTTATTCGAAGATCAATATCCTGAAATGACCGATGAGATGGTTGACAAGGCAACGAAGGAAATGGATGACGGCTATTTGGCGCAAAATTATTATCGCAAGGCAAATTATATGGTTGCATTGGAAAAAAACCGACAGGAAACATTTACTTTTGATAATTATAGCTGGACCGAACATATGGGGCGAAAATGGGGACAATGGGTCTCATCGCCGAAGGCTTTGCAGGAGGCACTCAAAGCCTGCGGCTTTGATTTAAATAGCAGCACCGAATAATTACCCGCGTCTTATTCAATCTCGCGGTTGATGAACTCGTCCTGCGATTTATTTTTAAAATCACCCTCTTCAAATACTCCACCAACCGGAGAAAAGCGCAAAGATAATCCGACCAGGTATATTTGAATATCTGCTAAATTGAACGGTATATAAATCAAAAGCCGACAATCTAAACCATGAGAAGAAGCATTGTGAAAAATATATCCTTTGACACATTGTCTTCTTTGATATAGATTTTGATTAAACGAAGGAGAGAAACATGCCGTTTTGCCCTAAATGCAGATATGAATATAAGCCCGAAACAACAGTCTGTCCCGACTGCGATGAGTCGCTTGTTAATGAGCTTCCGGAGAAGGAAGAAAAAAATGTCGAGGAGGGACTGTCGAAATATGAAAATTGGATCCAGTTGGCCCGCCTGACTTCACAGCCAACCGTCGCCATGTTGGTTGAAATACTGGAGAGTAAAAATATCCCGGCTGTGATTCTCTCCGGCGCCGGTCATTTTGGGATAACCGGACAACTCGGAATGTCCTCATCAAGGCCGATTGATGGCGCTTATTCTCTGATGGTACCGGAGGAGTATGTTGTCGATGCCGACCGCGAAGCCTCGATTATTATAGGCGATGACTGGGAAAAGTATCGCCTGGTCGATATCGAATAGATTTTAAATTGTCCCTATTCGATTATAACATATTAAGTTGCCCTCTTATTTGTCGATATATTTCACTATAGGTATTGAAGTAAAAAAGGGGGTTAATCTTGTCATTTGTCAATTGGCGGGAAGAATTTAATATTGGTCATAAACTGATAGATGGTCATCATAAAAAACTTGTAGGGATACTAAACAGTCTTCATAATTTTATTTGTGAGGATAAGGGTCAAGAGGCCATCGCATCAACACTCGTTGAATTACATAATTATACCCGATTCCATTTCGAGGAAGAAGAGAAATTAATGAAGGAAATTAATTTCTCCCGTTTGGAAGAGCATACACTTGAACATGAAAAACTCCTTGAGGTGTTAAATT
>CAZJLX010000480.1:2191-2430 GCA_964546545.1 uncultured Ignavibacteriaceae bacterium
AATTTGGTCCTGATAAGTCTTAAAGAAGGCAAGGAATTTAAATCCCAAAGACTGTTGGAATTTGTAAGAAATTGGGTATTGGATCATATTATTGAGGAAGATAGAAAAGTTGGTCAGGCATATTTGGCGTATAAATCCAAAAATGAGGCAGTCGAACTATTTGCCAAATTATAAATATAAAAAAGAGGTCCGGACTTCCGTGTCCGAACCTCACTGACATGGCAGAGATACAATGGATG
>CAZJLX010000481.1:0-2429 GCA_964546545.1 uncultured Ignavibacteriaceae bacterium
AGTCAATGCGGTGGTCTATTTCCGCGTTATGGATCCCAATAAGGCGATTGTGGCAGTTGCCAACTTTTTCGAGGCGACCTCACAAATTGCGCAGACTACTCTTCGCTCGGTTCTGGGCCAGGTTGACCTCGATGAACTACTCGCTAATCGTGAGAAAATCAACCAGGAATTGCAGAAAATTATCGATCATCAAACCGAACCCTGGGGAATTAAGGTTTCCGTAGTGGAAGTTAAAAATGTCGATCTTCCGGTTGAAATGCAGCGCGCCATTGCCCGGCAGGCCGAAGCCGAACGTGAACGACGCTCAAAGGTCATTCATGCCGAGGGTGAATTCCAGGCTTCGAAAAAACTATCCGAAGCGGCTGCTGTCATCTCCTCTGAACCGGGCGCTCTGCAATTGAGGTTTTTACAGACTATGGTGGAAGTCTCGGCCAATCAAAGCGCCACTATTGTTTTTCCCATGCCCATCGATATGATTAAGCCGTTTCTTAAAGATTAAATATTTCATCGATGTCGTCGGATAAATAAATCCGACGACATCGGTACTGTTTTTAGTTTTAAGATATACTACCTCTTTTTCCTTGACCTATTTATATTAAGACGTAAATTATATATATGATTATCCTTGTTAGGCAAAAATAATCAGCAGGAGGTTGGCATGTTTAGGCGGAGTATTCTATTTTTTATTGTCGGTATTTTATTGACGAGCGGCTTGGTTTATGCGGCCGATCCGTATAAAAATGGTGATTCATCAATTTGCGGTGATGTGAATGATGACGGGATTGTTAATGTTTTTGATGTCACCGAAATTATTAAATGCGAGTATATCCCATTATATCCCCCATGCGAATTGTCACCGTATGTTGTCGATGTTAATAATGATGGTCTCATAAATATTTTCGATATCGTTTATCTTGTCTCCTATCTCTATAAAGATGGTGCCGATCCCTTTTGCCCGACGCCTCCTGAGCCGCTGGGAAGTATGATATCGGCCAGCGGTTGTCTTGGGGAGAAAGAGGCGGCTGATACAACATCAGTTTGGGACTGCATATTATATTCTTATGATGGCTCGGGGACTTTAACTTTAAATCAACTAAATGCCGGGTTTAACTGTTGTATGGATTATTTTAATGCCGATTTTGATATTACCGATTCGACAATTACGATTACTCAATATGATGAGGATCTCTGCGATTGCAATTGTCTGTATAATATAGACTACGAAATAATAAATTTGCTCCCCGGCGTTTATACAATAACGATCGATGAACCGCTACCTTTGCCCGGGGAAGATATTTTACAGTTCGAGATTGATTTAACCTCGGCCAACAGCGGCGAATTTTGCGTCCGACGATATTTCTATCCCTGGGGATTCTGATAATTTTGTAGCCCGAAATAAAGATTATCTTGATATCGGGTTATTATTATATTCTCCAAATATTCCCGATTGACACACTTGTTGTGAATTAATATCATATAATCAAATTTGAATCGAATTGTATCGGAGGAAACGCCATGAATAAAATATTTTGTGCTTTTTTAATGATTATCTGTATGCTTTTGGTTGGCTGTGGTGAAAATGCCGCCCAAAAGGACAAAAATAATTCGGATAAGCCGGGAACCGTGATGAAAATTTCTTCGCTCGCCTTTGAGGAAGGGAAAGATATCCCGGTACAATATACCTGTAAGGGGGAAGATATTTCTCCCGCTCTGATGATATCAAATGTTCCGGAAAAGGCCAAATCGCTCGCCCTGATTTGCGATGATCCTGATGCACCACGAGGTATTTGGGTGCACTGGGTAATTTATAATATCTCCCCCGGGATCGCCCTGATACCGGAAAAAATAAGCGACGGATTAAATCCGATCCTGAGCCGGGATTCATCTTTGAGCGCGGTTCATGGCATAAACGATTTCGGCAAACTCGGTTATGGTGGACCCTGCCCGCCTCCCGGTTCTTCCCACCGTTACTTTTTTAAATTGTATGCGCTGGATACAAAACTGGAAACAGAACCAAAAGAAACCGAAAAGAGTCTTTCCGCCAATATACTTCAGCAAAAGATGGCCGGACATATTCTAGCCGAAACATCAACGATGGGAAAATTTAAAAGATAATTATTGGATTGCACGGATTTATTCGATATTTTTGAAAGCCCGGATGACTTCGTATGCGGTCTTAGCATTCATTAATTCTTCGCGGAAAGTATCATACTGCAGCGATTCCATCAATGCCTTAAATACTTTTAGATATAGGTTGTCATCGTACGGTGGTGCGGCCATCACAAAAAAGAAGTGCGTCGGTTCACCATCAATCGACTGAAAATCATATCCATCTTTTGAGCGGGCGAAACCGATTATAAATTCCCGTGCCTGCATTGAACGAATATGAGGGATAGCGATTCCCATGCCGATCCCGGTGGTAGCTTTGC
>CAZJLX010000482.1:0-2428 GCA_964546545.1 uncultured Ignavibacteriaceae bacterium
AGGCCCCACCGCCACCGCTTGGATTATAAAGATACCCATCCTTATTCGTTTTCAGCCACCAGAAATTGAAACTGTATCTTTTTTTCCCCTTACCCTTGGTTGCAAAAAAGAGCAGAACATGTTTATTACGCATGCCATTCAACCATCCGGGAGCCGGTAAAGATTTAAAGCGCTCGCCGCCATATCGATTATCGACGATAGTAAAGGCCTCCACGACTCTTATGGTACATGGCGCTGTAATATAGGTTGCGCCCAGAACCCCCTTTTTCTTTTTTGGCCTTTTTCCGGAACCACTTATAACACCTAGACGACCTTTTCCCTCCTCGCCGGAGATTTGGATAAATTCATCACTGGGGACAACTTCGTCTTCGTCCTGAAAGACAAATCTAATCAAAGCATCACCGGCCGGAGCGTTCCATTTTACCGAATATTCATGTCTTTTGCCGGCTTCTTTGTGCGAAAATCCATCAACCCTGTCTTCCGTATCTTTCCAATAGCCACCCTCATCTGCTATAAATTCCTCTATTCGTAAAACTGGCAACTCTGGAATTTTGCGATAAGCCCTTATAGTTATCTTTACCGTTTTATTATTTTCGGAATGCTCCAGATCGATATAACCGACATCTTTCATAAACCAATCTCCCCGCAAAAGATGTCAGATTTTTTATTCATCCGAAGAATCATCTTCATTACCACTTTCTTCCACAATATCTTCGTCACCCTCATCGATGTCATCTTCATTGGGGTCAATGAGCAAATTTTGAAAGAGATAAAAAACACCCTCCGGCGTATCCCTTTCGCCCCTCACCTTGATCCCCAGATTAAAAAAGCAGTGATAGTATTTACCCGGAATTACGTTAAAGAATTTTACTATTTTAAAATTGATATCATCAACTTTTTCTTCTATAACTCTTGTAGAATCATCAAGACTAACCTTTTGAATATACGAATCGTCATCTGCTGTTCTTAAAATCAATTCATTGTAAAAGTTGGCATTTGCCTCTTTGTCTATCTCTATAGCCACATGATATTCATTTTTAGTCAGACTTATCAGATTAAATTTACCGGTTTTAAGACCTTGACTGGCGGCCATCTAACTAGTCCTTTAAGTAAAAAAATTGGTCAAATTTTAAAACCTGTTTCCTATCTTAACCTGCCGTTTGCGTATCTGAATCCTCTGATTGATCACTTGACTGGGTTCCTCCCGAGCTGGATTCATCAGAATCGTCGGCAGTATCTTCAATATCTATGACGCACTTTCCCGGCGGAATACCACTTTCTTTGGCGTATCCTTCATTATCAAGCTCGCCTTTCTTTTCAGATCCGTCAGGTAAAGTAATGGTATATTTACGACCGGAGGCCGGTTGCCCATCTTCGTCTTTTACCTTTAGCTCAATCCAATCCTTAAAATTCAGTATCCCCGACTCCTGCTCTTTGCCGTACTCCTCATCGCCCACTTTTATCGTGAAAAAATATTCAGGCGGATTATAACTTCCGCCGTACTTCTGTTTTTCTTCATCGGTCGGGATTTCATCGACATCCTCGTGGTATTCATATTCCCACTTGGCCTCAATCTTGCCCTCTCTGACAAAACCACTGACCTCAGCTATTTTGTCATGGACCTTATCCTCATCGTACTCAAAAATCGTAAGAAGGACCTCTGTTTCTTCCGGAGCACCTTTCACTTCGGCCGTCAATGTAAGGATATCGCCTCGCCGGGCCTCTTCGGCACTCCATTTCAAATTACTTACTTCAACCTGAGGATAAACCGGAATTCGTGCCGATTCGCCGTCCAGCCCATTATCCGGCAGACTGATTTCAAAATAAATCTCATCCCCCGGTTCGATATCTTCCGGAACATCAAACTCACCGACAAAAACGTTGTTTTTTATGACATCTTTGACTTTGCCCAGCTTTTTCCCTTTTTCACTTTTTCCGGTCGCCTCAATTTTTGCCCCCTGACCGACAAATGAGGTGAGCACCTCGAATTCAACCTTTTGGCCCGCAAAGGCGCCCCCCGAACTCCAGTCGGCAGCAATTAAAGTCGATTCCAGCTTGATTTCATGTTCGCTGTCAGTAGATTTTGTAAACTTCAGCTCCATATCAATTACTCATTATCCTCAATTTCAGCCGGCCTAAAGGAATTGATTATTTGTTCGACCTCATGTCCGATGGTTTTTAGCGTTTTTTTGGAGAAGTTGGCCGAAAAAGTGTAGCCGATATCATCAATTATCAGATAGACCACTTTTTGAAAGATGATTTTATTGTCCACCGGCACCCACTTGTAGACAAATTCATAAACTGTTCGGCCATTTGGTAGCTGTTTTGGTTCGCTTTTTAATACTTCTGCTCCTTGAATCGCATTCATTACGGCATCAATCCGTTCCTGTGCGAAATCCTCAAGCTCCATACCGCCGGTCTCAGAATC
>CAZJLX010000483.1:0-2428 GCA_964546545.1 uncultured Ignavibacteriaceae bacterium
TCAATATCATAAATGATTCCGACATCAGATAAACCAGAACCTGATATGAAACCGGTTCAATCAGAATCAGATTCGGTGACGGATCGGCAAATTCCGAAAGGATAATTCCACGGACTTCCGGATTTTTATGCAGCGGCCAGATAAAGTTACATTCGATATGATTATCTGACAACTGCTTTATGGCACGACAGATATTATGCATCTGCTGACCGATATTTTCCCGGCGATGAGCGGTAATTAGAATATTTCGGCGATCCGGAGAAAGCATATCCAAAGGAAAATTAAGCGACAGCAATTCTTTGGTTATGCTATCCTCATTTAGTTTTTTCTTCGCCAATAAAAGAGAATCAACAACGGTATTACCGGTTACGAATATTCTACTCTCATCGATTCCTTCATTAAACAGATTGTTTTTGGCCCTGATAGTCGGTGCAAAATGAAAATCAGCCAGGCGTCCCACCAGCGCCCGAAGCATCTCCTCTGGAAACGGTGAAAATTTATTATCTGTCCTCAAACCGGCCTCGACATGAAAAACCGGAATCTTGTTTAAAAAGGCGATCAGAGCGGCCTGATAAACTGATAGTGTATCACCCTGGATAATCAACAAATCGGGCGATTCCGATTTAAATATCTTATCCAGCGGTTTGGTTATATTGGCCAGCAGTTGAGCAGTATCCGGAACCGCACACATACCGCCTAAATTAAAATCAAGTTCGACATCAAAAAAGTCGGTCACCTGACGCAACAACTCGTCGTGCTGGCCGGTAGTCATCACCATAAGTTCATTATTGTCACGCAATTTATATATGACCGGGGCCAGCTTAATGGCTTCGGGGCGGGTTCCAAAACATACGGCGATCTTCATTGGTTCATCTTCTCCGCGGTCCAGTCATAGACAATTTTTTGTTCAATGGACATATTGTTAAGCTCCTGATTATAGTACCGATGAAACTGCGCCCAGATATGTTTTTTAACCGCGTCGTTTTTGATCGGCATCTCAAAAAGCAGAGGAAAAAGTTGGGCATATGCATCAGGATAAAAATTCCGCCAGCTGGTCTTTTCTTTTACGTCGCCGGACTTTCCCCAATAGAATATTCCGCCCTTTTCATCGTATAAATGGCTGTTTATGGCCATTTCCAAAGAATCCCTGGCGACCCAGAATTTTTCTTCATTATCCAGATAAAACTCTTCAGCCAGACAGATATAAGCGGTCACCCCGCCATATACCTCACAATTGTCCATCAGATATTTACCGTCATAACCGGGCAAAGCGTTGGTTAAGCCATCGCTGTCAATAGCGGATAAAATAACCGCTCCGATTCTTTTTAATTCTTCCCGGTTGACTTTAATAATAGTCGCATCTCCACTCGCCAGATAATAATTATAAACCATAATTAAAAAGGTTGCAGCGTAACTGTCAATCGAATCATAACAATATAATGGAATTTCTTTTCCGTCGGCAAGAATCATATAATCATAAATTGAACCGGACACGCCGTAAATATCGGATTTATTAAGATGATTCAAATACCAATAAATGTAATCCTCAATAATTGAAATCTCATGTCCCTTTTTTAGAAGATCAAGCGCAAAGAGGTTTGCAAAATACGGCACGACCACATTTTGACCCGGCTGTAAAATATAATAATGATCATATACCGTCAAAGCCGGATTATAGCCGTTAATCTCTGACGCTTCAGCGCCAAGACTAATTAGCATCACGCAGATTAAAAACAATATCCTGAACATTCTTTTTGCTCTTTATTACGCAGTAATAATATTCGTTATCTTCATAAATATCGACATTCTCGACTTGAGGCTTTAAATATTCCGCCGAGGGAACAGCGACCGACATATCATTAAGGCCATCCGGGTTGTTCAACTTGACAATCAATGAATTGCCGTATTTAACAAATTTATATTCTGTTTTCAAAAATCGATCCAAAAACCTGCCGACATAACTGATCGGCAAGATATTTATATTATTGTTTAGCCGGGTATCGGCGGCATATTTAAGAAACTCTTTGTATTCTTCGGAATAATCGGGAAGGTCATACGGATGCGAATAAAACAGTCGGATTGTTCTATTGTCGATAATATAATCGACCAGATCGGTCAGCCAGGCGGCGACACGATCATTAGTGATCCCCGCCTTTCGCATTTCATTAAAGGCAGCCGTGTTTTCAAGAAAAACGGGTGGGAATGCGATGGCTTTATCCGATACCGGCAAACCATCATAAAAGGTTCGATTAGGCGCCGATCCCATATCACCGGTGTAATAATAATAATTTATACCAAGCTCTTCCAAAACCTCCGTCATTATAGGCTGAGGATGCACTCCGGCCGGCGAGGAATATTCGGTTATGGAATAGCCTACCACACTTTTTAAACATTCATTGTTTTTTGCAATATATTTTCTGATTTCCTC
>CAZJLX010000484.1:0-2415 GCA_964546545.1 uncultured Ignavibacteriaceae bacterium
TGACTATAAATGTGGGCGGCTCGATATCGGGCAACAATGCACCCCAATTCAGCGCGATAAACCCTAATTCATTTGAGGTCGACCAGGGTGAGGCGATACCGACTGTAAATGTCAGTGCGACCGATCCGGACGGCGATTCTCTCTGGATCGAAATACTTAATATGCCGGCCAATGCCGCCTTTGTCGGAGTGCCTTCGCTTTATGGCCGGGGGACGGTCAACGCCACATTCAACTGGCTGCCGTCGTTTAATGATAACGGTACATATGTGATATCTTTTCGGGCTTCCGACAGCGCCGGTTCATCGTCGACAACGTCAATCACGGTAGTCGTCAAAGTTCCGAATGTGGATCGGCTCTTTTCCAAGTCGACCTATGGTACCGGTACCAGGCCGGCCGGCGGTATTCCGGGAGCGACACCGATTGTTTTCCCGATCGATCTGATTTCGACCAGAACCGTTTATGGTGTTAATTTTGATATGACCTTTCCTGCCTCGATTGCGGATCTTGATTCGGTGGTAGTGACTGACCGGACGCCGGAATATGTCGTTTATGATAATATTGGGATGTTTCCCGATTCGGTGCGAATTGTCACTTTTGGCCTCAATAATGAACCGATTGAAGGCGGCAGTTCAACGGCGTTTCTAAATGCATATTTTTCAATGGATACCGCCGCGGTTCCGGGTGATTACTGGGTACATTTTTATGATGCCTGGGAATCGGTTAATCCTGATCCGGAGATAGCATCGCTGGCGCTGGTGGTTGATTCCGGAATTATCCAGGTCGATTTGCTGGGTGATGTTAACCTTGATAAGCATATTGACGTAGCCGATTTGGTCAATGTAGTCGGTTACATTATAAACAGTTACAGCTTTAGCAAGCGAAATTTTGAGGCTGCCAATGTGACTTTGGATGCAGCGGTTAATGTCGTTGACCTGATAGCCATAATAAATCTTGTCTTTGGATACTCCAGCGGACCCTCTTCGGCGCCGATAGATTATGGAGAAGACTATGCGACACTTGATATTGAGTATAACGATCTGGAGGCGGGCCAAATGACCAAATTAAATGTCCGCGGTGAATTTCCGGACAATGTCGCCGGAGTCGAACTTCAGATTGACTATGATCCCGAGGCGATTGTTTTTTCTGCACCGGAAGTTTCCGAAGCGAGTGACAATCTTACATTAAAATATTTTGACAACTATCATGGCCGAATTAAAATGGTTCTTTATTCGGCCCAGCCCTGGAACGAAGAAACTCTGATTCCGGCCGGTATCGCTGATGTGGTTAAATTGCCAGCCGTAGCCAAGCATTTTATTGAATCCGGGGATGAAAGCGCGGTGCGTATCAGTCGGGTCTATCTGTCAAATTCTTCGGCCGGCGATATACCGACCAAGGGCGAAACACCGCTTATTCCGACCGCATTTACTTTATATCAAAACTATCCTAACCCGTTTAATCCGGTAACCAATATTGAGTTCGATATTGGAAGTATGGGAGACGGCTCAGCGTTGCCGGTTAATCTGGAGATATTTAATATTCTTGGCCGACGGGTTAAGACTTTGGTGAATGGTGATATGACCGCCGGACGTCACACGGTTACCTGGGATGCGACCAATGACAAAGGTGCCCAGGTGGCGACCGGGATTTATCTCTATCGACTGGAAGTCGGAGACGAAAATCAGACCAAAAAGATGCTGCTTCTTAAGTAGCCGGAGGAAGAAGGATGAGATATATCGAGAAGAAATACCGCAGGTTTAAATTGCCATTGTTATTTTATCTGATTGCCCTGCTGAGTCTCGCCACAGTAACAACTTTGGCGCAGACTTCTATAACACCTGTTATTTCCTATTCTAATACTCAGGAAGCTACAAGTTCGACATCTTTGGTTAACAGCGATGTAGTCATAACCGGTTCAAACCTTTTAAATGGTGTAGATTATTTAATAATGTACGCTACGGCTTATGGATCAAACAGCACCAGCAATGTTCCTGAGGTCGTCGTGACCTATGGCGGGACAACTCTCGCTGCCGGTTCTGATGAAGGTTCGTCATCCGGTGATCCCGAGGCAATGCGAATCGCCTCGCTGCATGGATTTTATATTTTAACCGGCGACGGAAGTTCTGATTTACGGATTCAGTATCGTACTATAACATCCGGCGGGACCGCCTATATCACCGGTAAATCATTGATCGCAATTCCACTTTATGAATTGACACTGAATCAGGATTATTGGTTTGTCGAACAAAACGGCGATGCCGCTGAAGTAACGGCCACCAGTGCTTTTACCAATCTCATAACAAATACCGTTAATTTGCCGGAAAATGGCGATTATCTGGTTTTAATGAGTGCCGAAGGCTGGCTTCCGAGTGGCTCTGTGTCAAATGGGGAGGCGTTTCGAACTATAATCAATTCCGG
>CAZJLX010000485.1:0-2411 GCA_964546545.1 uncultured Ignavibacteriaceae bacterium
AAATCCGGATTATCTGGAACCGACCAAAGAGAAGCGGCAAACACCGGCTGTAGTTGATATTAACAATCCGCCCGAACCGGAGCATCTCTCCCGTGCCGGTCTATTGGCTGAGTACATCGGTGTCACTGCTTTTAGGGATCATGTCAATGCGGTCTGGACCGGAACCAATTACGGAAAACAGGATGTCTGGGGCGCCAACTGGACTATCCCGATTTTACCGCCGCGCCTGCTATACCCTGCAGATAGTCAGTTTATTCAGTACCTTGATTTGCATTGGACCACCGCCTGGAAACAAAATGATGACCGATATCATCTCCAGATAGCGCGCGATGCCGGATTTACCGATATCGCGTATTCGACGACAATCGATACGACATATTTTGACAATCAGGTAATCGCCGACAGCGGCCTGTACTATTGGCGCGTCCTGACCATAAAACTTTCTGATGGTACTGAATCGGATAACTGGTCCGAAACCGGACGTTTTTATTTCGGCGAATGTATCGATTCCGACGGCGATGGATATGGTGACCCGATTCCCGGGAACAACTGCCCCTGGGACAATTGCCCATCCGTATATAATCCGAATCAGGAAGATTATGACAATGATGGGGACGGTGATTCATGCGATAACTGCATATATGTCTATAATCCGGATCAGCTCGATTCGGACGGCGACGGTGTTGGCAATGCCTGTCAGTACCGTCCAGCCTTATGGGATACGGTGTCAACCGCATGCCTGCAATTGACAGTCGGCAGTAATGGCAATTTCGGTCATAAAGGACTGGGCGGGGCCAATATGGATTACACTCATTACGGAGAATGTGATACGGCCGCTCATTATTACATTTATGATGGCTCGCCATTTTTACTTTATCCTGATGATACCGGTTTGGTAAATTACTACTCGCTGTATTTTACGGCGCCGATGTTGTTGATTGATGATGTTAACCTCCCTGTGGAAACGCAGACAACCACCGATTACGATGTTTATGAATCCGGCACATTTGTAACGCCCGACATATATCTGGCCATTGAAAAGAAATGGTGGGCGCCAAAAGCGCCGGACAGTTGCAATTTTATTATCCAGCAGATGCGTATTTTCTCATACGATGGATTGACTCACGACAGCCTGGCTATCTGTGAAATGGTCGACTGGGATATACCGAGCGATTATCAGCCCCATAATTATGGCCATTTTGATTCGACCAAAAGAATGATATACCAGCAGGGGACGGAAATTGACGGAGTCGGTTGTCAGCCGAATGACAGCCGCTACGGAGGCATGGCGATGTTGTCGTATTACATAAATGATTCCAGTACAATCGATACCAGTTCCGGGCCATTTAGCGCTTATATTTTGCCGCTGGATGAATATATATTACCCACCACCCATTATATACCTAATCAGATGGACAGCCTTATTCGGAACCCGGGGTACGCCGTTCTGGACAGTAACGTCGACCTGTCCTCGATTATGGTTTATTTCTACGATTATACTCTAAATCCGGAAGATACGTTATATATCTTCACCGCTTTTGCCACGGTGCAGAATTCCGACAGTCTTGAAGGAATGCGATCGGTGCCGGAATTGACGGATGCGATCGACAAATCAAAACAGTGGCTATACGATCATGTTGTGATTCTTCCGGAACCGGATTTTATCTGCGGTGATGTTAATGGCGATAGTACGGTAAACATCTTTGATATTACCCGTTTGATTGCCTATCTTTACAGCGGCGGTGAACCGCCGGTGGTTATGGATGCGGCCGACGTCAACAATGACGGAGCCATAAATATCTTTGATATTACCCACCTGATAGCATACCTTTACAAAGAAGGAGATCCGCCAAATTGCCCGTAGGGGATGGAATAAGACAAAAAATAAAAAGAGCGGCCGGTTGACCGCTCTTTTTTTATGATATCTGCTAAGGTCTAGACAATCTGAGAATATTTTTCAAGTTTGGCCGCAAAATCTTTTTGGCTGAACGGTTTTACCAGATAGTCATTGGCGCCGCTTTTCATCGCTTCAAGAACCTTTACCTTTTCCGATTCGGCCGTGACCATAATAATCGGAACATCATTACCGATCTCGCGCAGTTTTTTAACAACTTCCAGTCCGGTCATAACCGGCATGTTCCAATCAAGCATAATCAGTCTGATCTTGTCGTCTCTTTCGACAATCTCAACAGCTTGCCGTCCATCGGAGGCTTCCACAAAATCATCGAGACCCTGTAACCTTAACGCACCGGCGATAATTTTTCTCATAATTTGGGAATCATCAACTATTAGCACACGCATGTGCCGCCTCCTTATCTGAATTTTCAATAGGTTTGAAAGATAATAGCAAAGTAAAGTTACCCAACTGCGAGGTGAACGGGATAGCCAATAAATTCTTCTTATCCATTTTG
>CAZJLX010000486.1:0-2411 GCA_964546545.1 uncultured Ignavibacteriaceae bacterium
GGGGAGAAATCGACTATATGGACTGTATGTCGGCTGCCGACTATCTGGAACACCTGCCCTTTGTCAATAAAAATCGTATCGGAGTCACCGGCGGTTCATACGGCGGCTATATGACTAACTGGATAATCGGCCATACCGATCGCTTCCGCGCCGCTGTTACACAGCGTTCGGTGGTCAATCTTGAATCATTTTTTGGGTCTTCCGATATCGGTTATGGATTGTACCGGGAATTTGACGGCTTCCCCTGGCAGAATCAGGAAAATTACCGGAAATGTTCGCCGCTGACTTATGCCAAAAATATTAAAACACCATTGCTGATTATTCACTCGGAAAATGATCGGCGCTGTTCAATCGAACAGGCCGAGCAGCTCTTTGCCACTCTGAAAATATTGCGCCGGAAAGTCGAATTCCTCAGGTTCCCCGATGAGCCGCACGGGCTATCGCGACATGGTCGTCCCGATCGACGTATCGCTCGCCTGGAATGGATAATAAAATGGTTCGATAAATATCTGAAATAGCCGGCATGTATCAACTTTAGATTTGACATTTTTGTCATTAATACGTTTTATATATAGGTAGTTGTTTCGCGGTCATAATCATGGCGACTCACTCGCGAGGCGGCGAATAGATAAAAATATTTTGCTGGATAATTGATATTTGGGAGGCAAAATGAAAAACTCGATCTTAAGTAAAACAATATTTATTTGTCTTATGATAATTCTTTCTCTTACCGAATTATCATCGGCTCAGCGTCATAATCAGGATTCTCTGTATCCCGGGACTTCCTGCTTCCAACCGATAGCAGATTACTTACCCGAAGCACCTAAACCGGCATCTTTGGGTGAGGGGCCGCTCGAATACTGCAACAGCGCCATCTGGAGCAGCGCCCTCAATTTTGTAATCAAGGATAGTCTGGCCTATTTGGCTATGGTTAACGGGCTTATGATCTTAAATATCAATAACCCGGTCGAGCCGACTTTTGTATCACAATATTACATATCTGAGGGCGGAGCCTGGGATATTAAGGTGGTCAATAATTACGCATATCTCGCTTTATATGACGGTGCCTTATGTATCATTGATATTACCAATCCCGCCTCGCCCCGATTAGCAGGAAAATATATCACCCCCCGATCAGCTTACGGTGTGGATATTGAGGATTCGCTGGCGTATATCGCTTATGGATATATGAGTGAAGCGATAGGATTACTGATACTTAATATCAGCAATCCGGCTAATATTACATTGGTTGCAGACGTACCGGCAGAGGGGGCATATGGCGCCATGTTTAAGGTGGATGCCGAGAATAATTTCGCTTATGTGGTTGGTGAAGCTAAATTATGGATCTGGGATGTCTCTGATCCGGCCAATCCGGTGTTTAAATCAAAATTCTATGACGGATTTGACCCGGTTGATTTGATTGTCCACGATACTATAGTTTATCTGGCCGATAACAGCATTTTTACGCCTCCTTTCCGGTCAGCCTTTACTATTATGAACGTCGCCGATCCAACCGATCCGGTTGTTTTATATCGCGATACGCTTCTAAATACAAACGTCTGTGGTATTGCCCTGACTGATAATATGGCCTATGTCGGCTGCGGCGAATATGGTCTTCAAATATTTGACATGACTGACCCGTTTTCACCCGACAGTATCGGCCGATACGCCACACAGGATTTCACCGGTAAGGTCAGAATATCCGATTCGGTCGTTTTTATACTTGACTGGCCCTACAGCACCGACATATGGGGGCCGCTGGATATGTCAGATCCGACCCCGGGCGATTTTTATTCTGTGAATGTGGCCGATCCATATAATCCGGTTTATCTGGGCAATTACGAACTAATATCTAAGATTAGCGGGCTGGCTGTTTCGGATGAATATATCTTTGCCCTAAACGATACCGAAGTTGATTACGACATCGAAGTGATAGATAAATCATGCGACAATCCGGTTCGCCGCGGTGTTTACGACGGTCCCGGTAATGCTGAAGCGGGTGTTATTATCGGAGATACTCTTTATCTGGCCGCCGGTGAGGGCGGGCTGGAATTGATTGATATCTCGAATCCCGACTCTCTTTACTGTATCAGAAGTTACGCGACAGCGGGAGCTTCCAACAGCGGTGTTATCGATGTAAAAATAAAAGACAACCTTGCCATCATAGCCGGTGGGGGAATGTCAATCAGGATTTACGATATTACAAATCCGGTCGATTCGCATGTTTTCGGATTCTCAATCAGTGACGCCGCTCTTGAGTTGGCGTTGTATGGAGATTATCTTTATATAGCCAACCGATGGAACGGTATTGCCATCATTAACATATCCGATCCACAGGATCCAATTTTTGTCAATCAATTCGGTCATGTCGGTCAGCGGTCGTATCACAGTCTGGATATTCATAACGGTCG
>CAZJLX010000487.1:0-2403 GCA_964546545.1 uncultured Ignavibacteriaceae bacterium
ATGCCGTATTTTAATCTTGAACCGGGGAAAACGCTTGGGCGGAACTATTATATTGTCGAGTTTCTTGGCTCCGGCTGGGAGGGTGAGGTGTACAAAGTCGAGGAACGACGCACCGGGATTATCCGCGCCGCGAAAATATTTTATGAGGGGCGGCGGCTTAAGGACCGACAGCTTCAGCGTTACGCCAAAAAGCTGTACCGCCTGCGCCACTGCCCGATTATCACCCAGTATCATCATCGAGATTTCGCCCGGGTCGGCCGCCAGTCGGTTGAGATTCTAATCTCCGATTTCGCCGAGGGCGAGATGCTCTCGACCTTTCTGGACAGACAGCCGCGCAAAAAGCTCCCGTCGTTCGAGGCGCTGCACCTGCTTTATGCACTGGCCGCGGGAGTGGAGCGGATTCATCATCTCGGCGAATATCACGGCGACATTCATTCCAATAACATTATGGTCCGGCGTCGCGGTCTGGAATTTAAAGTCCACCTGCTTGATTTTTTTGATCTGGGTCGATCAGGCAAAGAAAAAATTCAGTTCGATGTGATCGATATGATTTCCATACTGTATGAGGCGATCGGCGGGATGAAAGAATATAAAAAGGTGGGGCCGGAAATACGAAAGATAATCCTTGGGCGTAAACATTCGCTTATCGGTCAGCATTATAAAAATGCGACGCAATTGAAAGCAGCGCTGGAAAATCTTAAGTGGTGATAATATAATTCTATATTGCCAATCCTGTCTCAGTTTATTAAATCAACCAGATAAAAACAGGATAGTATACTCAGGCTCCTCAACAGTCGTTCTCCCTTGAATCGATGCGATCGATAAAGCGATGGGCAGAACGAATTATACCTACGATCTCAAACGGCCGGGTATGGTATGCTTCATGCCGCAATTTTAAACAATCCCCTGGCGCATTCCAGAATTTTAAAGATCAATACGACTTGGGCAGAAAAGCTGCCCGGTATTAAGGCGATTATAGCGCATCGTGAGGCCGGAACGACTCGCTCCGGCGTCAGCCCCGCTCGGTATGATGAGACGATTTTCCGTTATGATAAGGTCTGTTCTGTCGGTCGTGTTATAATTCAAAGAAGTTCATTTGGCTAAACGAATTTATCAAAAATAATAATGCGATATGCGGTCGGCTATAGTAAAAGATAATTAACAATAGATAAAAAAGTTTGGTCGGGTGGTTTAGGCTTTACCCGAAACTATCGAACTTATTCGAGTACGCATCACTGAGTTGATACGGAATAAAAACACCCTCGGCATCGGGTGCTGTCCCATCGGGCGGTTTGGGAACGATAATTCCCAGTTCCGCAACGGCATCGAATAACTCGGTGATATCCGGCCGCGATGATGCCTTGGCACTGCCATGAGCCTCATCGCCAAATTCCCAGCGGCCATCTTTTTTGCCCAAACAACCGACATTTTTTTTACAGAGAATAAACAGATACTGCTGGACCGAATGCTGTTTGCCCTTGAAATAATCGATCTCGGGCGGCGGCATAGGAATAGCTGATCCAAGCGCGATCTCGTACCGCAAATACTTTAACGTTTTTGTATCCATTACATTTTAATTCGGCAAAAAATTGCAAATAAACAGCAATTATTTCACATTTCTGCCTTTGCTCTCCATATTAATTTCGCCAATTAAAGATAAGCTAAAACATTAAATTATCAGACGCAACATATTTTATAGGTTCTGCTTAGAGATTTTTTGGCCAAAAAATACGGCCGATATTAAAAAACGCCGGTAGAAACCAAGCCCACCAAAGCTTATTAAACATATAACCGCCAAATTATCAACTATAAATCAGCTTTAGTTCGGTTATGCGATGTTCGAAATCGACATTGTTGGCGTATTGGGCAACACAATCGGCACAATCGAAACAATTTGCCAGACCTTTGCTTTCCGAATTATTGGAACATGGTACCGCCCTTTGATTACCTTATAAGACCGATCCAGAGTTGAGCAGAACCGAAAATAAAAACAGGATACTTGCCTCTCAGTAGCGAGTAAGTAGGAGGCCTTGACCATTTTCTTTTAATCTCCCCTGTTTGCTTTTTTGATGAAATCATACCGATTAAGTTCAATTAATTAACTAAGTGATTATTTATCAACCGTTCATAATTCTTGATCATTTTTTCGTACTGGTGATAGAGATATTGATATGATAAAGAATCAGAGTGTTTTGTCCATCACAAGAATAATCTATACAACCCAAAGAAAACTGGGGTCACTCAGAACAGAAAATTTACAACCGCAAAAACTTACCGGATTTCTATGGCTCCGGCGGTGGCGGGCAATTTGGAGCCGGACCGCCTCTATACAAATAAGAAATTATGGTCACGATATCAAATATATTTAATTTACCATTATTGTTGACGTCACCGCGATAGAGA
>CAZJLX010000488.1:0-2399 GCA_964546545.1 uncultured Ignavibacteriaceae bacterium
AGACACCACCCTTGCCCTTCAGTTTGCCGGTAACCTTTTCGCCTTTGGCCAGAGTATCCATCGAAAAATCAGCGACATCTTCGCCGAACAGGATCGTGTCTTCGGAAAAAGTAAAGATATCAAACAGGGAATAGTTGATAGCCTTGCGAAGCGTCATCGGCGGTTGATCTTCGGGAAGGTCAGGCGTATCAAAATAGCCTTTTTTATTATATTCTTTATATTTTTTGACTCTTAAGTCCCGTTTCTCTTCAACGATTTTTTTCCATTTGGATTCGGCGGTATCGCGATTGTAGCTGTAAATCTTGCCTAGAACGTCAGCCTCGGTTTTATAATGAATATCAGCGATTATTTCCTGCGAAATCTTTTTAACCTCTTCATCATATTCATCATATATGGCCAACAGTTCTTTGGCAGTGAAAATGCCATCATCGATATAGGCTCGCGCCACCTTGCGCAACGGGTCGTTTTCGATATGATGTTTTTGTTCCAGCAAATCCATATAATGGGTCTGGTCATCGGCTCCGGAGTGTGATTCAAGACGAACGACATTAATATTGGCCAAAGTCGGTCCCTTTCCGGAACGTGCATAATCGATCATCTTTTTCATATATTTGATCGAATCTTTGATATCGGTCCCGTCAAAATCTTCAATTAACAGGCCCAGTTTCTCAAAACCCTGAAAAGGCGAGGTCGGATTGCCGCCGGGGAACTGCTCTTTGGAACTGGTCGAAATAGCCCAGCCGCAGTTGTAAATCGCGAAAATGTTGGGCGTATTACCAAAAACAGCATAAAAGACGGCCCGGCCGAATTCGGGGGATGAAGTCGAACCTTCACCGATGGAATTATAGACAACGGCGTCACTTTTAAAGCGTCCGCCCGGATATCCGGCATCACCTTTAATCGGCGTTTTATTTTTTATGGCATCGCCCAAACCGGCCGCCTCAAGGGCATGTGATCCGGTCGGCGAGGCCTGGGGTAAAATCGCCAGTTCGGGGTATGATGAGTGCGCCGGCTGGAGCATCCCGCCGGTTGCCTCGCCTCGAACATCACCGATGGCCTCGAGAATTTTCTCTCGGATCGAACAGCCGCGATGCATATCGAAAGCTTTGTTGCGATAATAGCCGACCTGCGGATCATCCGGTCGAAGCAGTTCCGCCGCGACCACATCAACCAGTTCCTTGCCGCCGCAGCCGATAATAAATTTGCATAATCCTTTGCGAAGCAGCAGCTTTTCTTCATGCTCGATGCGTCGCGCAAGAACCATCGAGCGATACATTTTTTCCAGGGCCTCTTTTTTCAAACCGCCGTAATCTTTGATAGAACCGGCAGTCTTTTTGGACTTTTTTTGTCCGGCCAGCCATTCTCTTACATTATAAAAAGCCATTTATTCACTTTCCTCCAAAATTTCTTCTTGAATCATTACGCGAGCCGGCTCGAATATATTGGCGTTCATCGTGCTATTATGAAAATAAATCGATAAATCGACTCACTTTTTGTATTCTGCTTGACTCTTTCTCCCGATTTTTTAGTTTATCATTGTTTCCCGATAGGTAATGTACTGATTTGGATCGGAAAAAACAAATGCAAAAATGGATAGGATAAATTGATAATTATTGATAGGTTTAGTTCCGACAGGAAGGAGGTCTATCAATTTATTCGAGCAAGGCAACAATTTTGGGCAGGCCGAAGGCGAAAAGACGATCCCTGCGTCAAAAACAAATGCAAAAACGATTAAAGATGATATTGAGCAATGGCCATGATTGAGATCAAGATAATGCGCGATTCGGATATTTTATTTGCGGTCGGCCTGACAGATAGCGAAAATTGGGGCTATCTGGCCGATGATTTCCGGCGGCTGATGGAATTCGAGCCGGAAGGTTGTTTTGTCGCAAACAAAGATAATAATCCGGTCGGAATGGTGACCACCACTTCCTATGAAAAATATGGTTTCATCGGAAGCCTTATAGTTTTAAAGGAATTTCGCAGAGCCGGTATCGGTGAAAAACTGATGCGGCGGGCGATAAAATATCTTGAAGGCAAAGCCGTGGGGGTTATTGAACTTGACGCCACATTTCCGGCGGCACCGTTGTATCGTCGGCTCGGTTTTGCCGATAAATATCTATCTTTGCGGTTTTTCAGACCGGCTCAGAAGAGAGGAGAGGTTTCGGAACGGCCAATCGTTACAGATATTGAAAAGATCATCAGGTTCGATTATGAAAAAACGGGTATAAATCGTCGGCGGATGCTGGAAGTTTATATAAAACAGATGCCGCAGAATATATTTATCAGGGGGCAAGAAAAAATCAGCGGCTATGCGATTGTTCGTCCGCGTGCGAATAATGAATATGCGATTGGCCCGATGGTTTGTGAGAATATTTCAGTTGCCAATAATCTTCTTA
>CAZJLX010000489.1:0-2385 GCA_964546545.1 uncultured Ignavibacteriaceae bacterium
TTCCGGGTACATTTCGGCGCAATTACCGACCAGACCGATTGAAATCGGTTTTTTATCCTTGGTCTGTTCTTTGATAAGTTTTAAAGCTTTATCGAGCGTTTTAACTTTTATATCACAGTAACCGTTTTTGACACGGCGATTAATTCGATCTTCGTCAACTTCGACAACCATAATCGAGGCTCCGGCCATCGTGCCGGCCATCGGCTGGGCACCACCCATCCCGCCCATACCGCCAGTCAGAATCCACTTGCCAGAAAAATCACCTTTAAAATGCTGTTCGGCAAGAGCCGCAAAGGTTTCGTACGTGCCCTGTAAAATTCCCTGGGTTCCGATATAGATCCAGCTTCCGGCCGTCATCTGTCCGAACATAATCAGACCCATCTTATCAAGTTGCCGAAATTTTTCCCAGGTCGCCCATTTGGGAACCAGATTGCTGTTGGCAATCAACACCCGGGGCGCGTAATCATGGGTTTGGAAAACACCAACCGGTTTACCCGACTGGACCAGTAACGTCTCATCGTTCTCCAAAGATTTTAATGATTTTATGATGGCATGATAACATTCCCAGTTTCGCGCCGCTTTACCGGAACCGCCATAAATTATCAGTTCTTTTGGTTTTTCAGCGACTTCTTCATCGAGATTGTTGTTAATCATGCGGAAGGCGGCTTCCTGCGGCCAGCCTTTACATGTCAGCTTCATTCCCCGTGCAGCTTTGACCGGTTTATATTTCATGCCGCTTCTCCTTCATCATCGATATAAAGATTTTAATATATCTTTTTGAACAATATTTCGCAAGCTGGAAATTATTTGATTACAGTCAGTGGACTGACTATTTTATTATAGTATACTATATTAAGGTTTTATGATTTAAAACTATGGATATTGAAGAAGTTAAAGACAGGCTAAAATCTCTTTCCCAAAGCGAAGGCGGGAGACTGTTCGGGGTCTGCCGGGTCGATGATTTGCGGGAACAATTTCATGCTGAAATACGACAGTCATCGGAACGGCTCAATTATGCTATTTCGGTCGGTATTCCGCTCTCGGTGGCGGTGATGGACACTCTCACTAATCACCCGAATATGTTGTACAAAACGCATTACCGGCAGATAAATCATACTTTAAACGATATCGCTTTTAAAATATCTTCCGAGATTAATAAACTCGGCTTCGAGTCGATCCCTATTCCGGCTTCACAGATGATAAAATGGAAACCGATGCGGGCGCATTTGTCGCACCGCGAGATTGCCTTTAAGGCTGGTCTGGGATGGAGAGGGCGGAACAATCTTCTGGTCAATAAAAAATATGGCTCTCAGGTACGGTTGGTTACGATTTTAACCGATTTGGACCTGCCGACAGACAGACCGGTCGAAACGGACTGCGGCGACTGCTATGCCTGTCTCGAGGCCTGCCCGGTGGGGGCGATTTCTGAGGAGTATGAGGATTTTAATCTGGATAGCTGCCGAAAAAAGGTCTCCGAATTCGCGCGTCCGGAAAATATCGGGACATATATCTGTGGCTTATGTCTTCAAGCCTGCCCCGGCGAGCAGGTTTGAGTATTGCATTCTTTAAATATTGACTATTAATTGCATATATCTTAGTCTTTTATTATGGGACGAATTCAAAAACCATTACCGGGCAAACTGATTGTTTCGGCTATTTATTCTTCGCTTGGTCCGATGAATGAAGCCATTATGGAAATCGAAAAGAAACAGGGACCGGTCGAGTTTGAAACCGATGAGATAGATTTTTTACATACGACCTATTATCGCGAGGAGATGGGTGACAATTTAAGGCGCAAGTTTTTTTCATTCGAGAATATGGTTGAGCGGGATAGGCTGGCCGAGATAAAAAATTTCACCAATAAACTTGAAGAACGGTTTGGCGAGAAAGTCGATAATTTTGTTTTTCGTAAAGTGAATCTTGATCCGGGTATCCTGACCTTATCCAATCTGGCGCTGGCGACTACCAAAGATTATTCACATCGGGTTTACTTAAACGACGGCATTTTCGCTGAAGTGACTTTAATGTATGTTAAAAAGAGATTCCAGCCTCTCCCCTGGACCTACCCGGATTACAATGAACCGGAGATCCTCGAATTTTTCACACGCGTCCGCGAAACGATGAAGGGGATGGAATTTTAGCGGCAGATATTTGAACAAATTAGGTCGATAAATTAATGTAACATAAATATTTTTCATACGCCTATTTAATTGATGACATCGAAATTGGAGGAGAAGTAATGGTTCGAGCGACTGATTTCATATTTGGGGGAAAATTGATTTCTGCATTGCTATTGTTTTCCATGATTTTTACAGGTTGTGCGCCAGGTCAGACGACGGAAAAATCACCGACAGAAAAGGAATTGCCATTATACAAACCGGTTGA
>CAZJLX010000490.1:0-1731 GCA_964546545.1 uncultured Ignavibacteriaceae bacterium
ATATTTTACCGAAAAGGGATAAGTCGGACAATTAGCCAATTCTGGTGGCCGATTTATACAATCACTCGCTGTCCAGCAAATGGGCCCAAATGTCGGCAAAGGCTCCTCAAATATCCAGTCGTACGGATATCCAAAACTTGTGGAATCGATACAAAAATACTCTATGATCGGAGACATCATGTATATCATCATATGAAAGCTTATGCCATGTATAGGTCCAGCACCTGATGGAAATCCACTGGCCGTTCCCGCATTGGCAATATAACATATTCCCTCGGGTGGTGTTTCATCCCATCCAAATTCAATTAATTGAACATCATCCCAAAATTCCCCAGGCTCAAAACCATTAAAAAGTTCAACTGATCCGGTTGAACCATATCCGCCGACATCAAAATGATAGATATTACCGGTCATCGATAGAAAAAATGTTAGAGGCATACTCATATATTGTCTATCAAATTCATCATCATTTTCGAAATAAATCTTTACTTCAAAAGGGTCCATATATTGGATTGTTATATCATCCATAAAACAATTGCTTTCAATATCGGCCGTAATATTTATTGCCAGTAATTGCGAACAGAGAATAATAACAAATAAAATAGATACTAAAATTACTTTTCGAGCCATCTTAAACCTCCCATGTTTTAGTTGGTCGTGAGCTAAAACGATATATATATACAACTTAACAAACACGGACATGTTTGTCAAGTAAAATGATGGTTCTGATATGTACATAAAAAAATTGCGGCATTTCTGCCGCAATTTCAGCCCCCCTAAAACCCTGAGTTGTTCTCAGGAAGTTGTCTGCATCTTCTTGGAGACACCGACAAATTTTTTATAGCGCATATTGATTCTCTCCCAGTTAAGATTGGCCAGGAAATTGTCAATATACTTCGCCCGTGCCGGACCATCTTTGTGATAATAAGCATGCTCGAAAACATCCAGCGAAATCAACGGAATACCGCCCCAGATGGCACCGTAATGATGCTCATCAACGAGGACATTTAACAATCGCCCGCTATATAGCTGATCAAAAACCAGCGCCCCCCAGCCGGAAAGTTTGGCCGAAAAAGCAGTCGCCTTAAAATCTTTTTTCCAGTTATTAAAACTGCCGAAATTTTCCTCAATCGCTTTGAGTACTTCCGGACCCTTCGACGGATCCCCGTCGCCGCCCATAACTTCCCAGTAAACATCATGCATCAAAGCGCCGCCATGATTCCACGTAAAACGCCTTTTAAGTTCACCAAAATCCGAATAATTGCCATTGGCGGTCTCAGGATCGGCTTTCTCAAGACCTGATTCAATCTTATTTAAGAAAGCGACATAACCTTTATGGTGCGTATTATAGTGCCAGTCCGAAGTCTCTTCCGAAATGACATTTTTTAACAGTTTCTTTGCCTCCTCATCCGAATAGGGGCGCCGGTTGAACTTCCATTCGTAAGCCATTGTTTACTCCTTATAACTAAATTAAACTCGATAAACGAGCCGAAATAAAGGACAATTAATATCCCGTATATATATTCTGTAACAGCCCTGTTTTTTATTTTGTTCCCCAAGGGTTCTTTATTTTTATGGCGGAATAAAATTATTTTAAAAAACCCGCCGAGCCGCAATATTATTGAATTTGTCGCCGATTGTATTGAATAACAAGACATTATGCTTTTTAATAAATAGGGGGTTGGCTTTATATTTAAATTCAATTTGTGAAGAAAATCACATTCTTTTTAA
>CAZJLX010000490.1:1741-2381 GCA_964546545.1 uncultured Ignavibacteriaceae bacterium
ATTGCTATTATATCGCCTGGCTTTAATTCATAAGAAGGAATATTGGCCTTTTTGGAATTGAACTAAAGGAATTGTCAACTATATTAGGAGGAGAAGAAGAGCGTAAATTTTTATCTTTTGTGAATAGAGAGAAACCGAACGGAATATTTTCTATTTGTGAAGGAAATCACATTCTTTTTAAAAAGTCTCTTGACAATCATTCAAAAAGAGCTAAATTTTCCGCTTAAATTTGAATAAAGGCTAATGGAGACAGCTTGAACGGATCGATAACGATTGGGACACAAGTTAATAATTTCATGAACATAAACTAATAATTCGGGGAGTTACGATGGATTTTTGGAACTATCTTTATGCCGCACAGATTCTTGGGGTGGTGGGTATCGTCTTCGCAGTGATACTCTATTTCACCATGAAGACTAAAGATGCGGGTAATGACCTGATGCAGGAAATCGCCGGTCAAATCGCCGATGGCGCTATGGTCTTTCTGAGAAGAGAGTATACCATTCTGGCTATTTTTATCGTTGTTGTATTTTTGCTTCTGATGTGGAAAATCTCATCAGCAACGGCGGTGGCCTTTATCACCGGTGCGATTTGCTCAATGTTGGCTGGCTTCTTCGGTATGAAAGCGGCGACCAAGGCC
>CAZJLX010000491.1:0-2375 GCA_964546545.1 uncultured Ignavibacteriaceae bacterium
CTCGCTTGATGCCGGACTTTATAATCTGATCGGAACAGGGACCGGTGCGACCATGGTGACAGCAGGGTTCAAGAGTCAGATAAAGGGTGGCGCCTTTGGCCTGTCGGCCCGCTTTTTTCAAAGCGACTATTTCGGCATGATCCGTACCGGCCTTCTTATGATATCCGGTGGCTATAATTCGATTATTTTTAACAATCACCGCACCCACCATCGGATTAGGCGAAGTGCTTCCCCGGCCTCTCTCGGCCTCCTGAAGAGCCAGCCTGATATATTTCTCGTCGGCCGTTGCGGCCATAAAAAAATCCCCAATATATCATCGGGGCAAAACGGTCGAATAGAACAGACCTATATCCATTCTTCTCCCATCCGGACTGTACCGTCGGCATCGGAATTCCACCGATTCAGCTACACTTTTCTCGCGCGGCTCACGGGCTTTCACCGTCGGTCGAGGAATTGCGCCTCGCCCCGAAGAATTTACGGGAATATAATAGATTGTCTTAAGAAATCAAGCCCCAATTGAGCATCAGAGTTTATAAAATGAAAAAAATCAAGAATAATTATCTGACCGAAACTGTTTCCCGCTCCTCGTTTATGGCGCTTATCATCCGATTGGTTGATTTTTCCATCGTCGCAATAATCCGATCCGTCTGCTCATTCGGGTCGGGGCCTTTAAGCTTCAGCAAATCCAGCGAACCTCTGATGGTCGAAACCTGCGATTTCATAACCTGCATCATATTGGCGTCAGCCAGTACCGATTCAGGATTCAATTGTTTTTTATCCTGCTTTAATATCTCTTTGCTGAACATCATTAGCTTAATCGCGGTCGACAGTTTGGCCGCGATTTCACGACAGAAAACAATTGCCGGCGGCTGATAAGAAAAACGTTCCCAGTCGCGCATCTCACCAAGAGTTATCAATCCATAAGTCAGGCCATTAATAATAATAGGAACGATTAACGCCGATTGCATTTTATCAAATAGTAATGCTCTCGATTCCATGCTGTCCATCGATGATTCGGGATCATTCTGGTTTATAAGAAGTGGCCTATTCTCCTCGATAACCATCTGGTGCCAGCGCATGGTCTGACGAGAAACCGGCTGCCTTTCTATATTTATATTATCAAAGGGACGAATCGTTTTGACAGCCCGAGTTCTTAAAGTGTTGTCGGTTCTTTCAAGAGCGGTCAGGCGAACCATTGTCGTCCGGATATTATCAAGCAGGAGCTCGGCCGCGGCCTCAAATAGCTCTGATATTGAGCTGCTTTTTTGCATCGTCATATTAAAAGAGGCCAGCGCCCCCATATATCTATCCCGCTCATTGGCATCCCGACGAGCCATTTCGGACTCAATCGCCGCCACCATACCGGACGCGATAGTCTCTGCCAGTATTTGTTTGCGCATATCAAAATGATTGGCGGCCGGATGCCCCAGAGTCAAAACGGAAATAACTCGGCCACCGCTGATAATCGGAATTGATAACAAGGATTTCTGTCCACAGCTTTTTATAAGTGAATCAATCTGGATCTCATTTTTTATTCTGATATCATCAATCCGAAGGGTCCGGCGGTCTTCCAAAACTCGTTCAATCTGGCTGTTTTCCACAGGTGGCGTACAGCCATTTTCCAGCAGCATTGATCTGTCCCGACCAATCGTAAAACGTCGCATATTTTTTCGATACCGGTCCAGAACGGCCAATGAGAGATATTTGGAACCGACTGCTTGATCTAACAGCAGATGGATATTCTGAAGATTACTCCTCAAATCTTTTTGATCGGCTACAATATGACTCGTCTTGGTCAGATATTGTGAGCATTCTTCGAAGAAATCGGCGCGAACGATATTGTAGCTACTTTTCAGGCGATAGGAAAATATCCGGGCGATTCTTTCCAGCATCAGGTTTTCCTCGGTACCAATCACGTTATCATTATCTTTCCAGAACAATATTGCCGCTTTTGGATTATTATCTATATATATCTGCATCTGATAATTCGATGAATATTTTATTTCGGACTCGGCAATAATACGATTAAACCGGGTCACATCGTATCGGGCGCTTCTAAGTGAGCCGGACATTTCCAGGGTCGGATTAAACAGATCCGTGCAAATAATTTCGCGCCTTTTATGGGCTATCCGTAAAACTGCAGCGCGAGAGAAACCAAAACACTCGCAGAGCATCTTAGGTACAATTTTAAAAAGACGGTTGATATCACAATCCAGAATTATTTCCTGCTCGATTCTCCTGACCACTTCGTTCAATCTGACCGTTTCCCCGTTTTGTTGTTCTCTTTTTTTCTTGTGAGGCAGCCAAATCGAAACGCCGGCAATCATCAGCGCAATGCCGGTAATTATCCCGATGGCCTCGGCCAGATCGGAATA
>CAZJLX010000492.1:0-2373 GCA_964546545.1 uncultured Ignavibacteriaceae bacterium
ACTTGATAAGCAGAGGCCGTGCCAACGATCGGACAGCCCGCGTTATTTGTTAATTGTCAACGAGTTATAGACAGTAATCGATTTTCTGTGGGGGATATAAGTTGAGACTAAAAGAAAACTTTTCCCTGAATTTATGGTAAATTTTTTCATAAAAGAGGATTTATATGATTCTATTTATTTTTTGATATGGTACCAATAAGGTAATTATCGGTTGAATCACTGATTTCGATTTTTATTATCTTGCGCCCGCCACCATAACCCTCAGGAATGGCCGTCTTTAAATAATTGTCGCTGATACCCCAGAAATGATCGCCCCTCTTGGCCTTGTGTTCGGAGATCACATAAGCCGTTTTTCCCACTTCCCTTTTTAAGGCACGCGCGTAATGTTCATTTGAAATAGCGCGTAAAACATGATTGCGCTGTTTGATAATCTCGGGATTGACCTTATCGGACAAACCGGAAGCGGCCGTCCCCGGTCTGTCGGAATATGAAAAAACATGCAGATAATCAATCAGATCATTATTAGCTGCCTCCACTGATTTTTGAAAATCATCTTCATCTTCGCCCGGGAAACCGACAATTATATCCGCGCCTAATATCAGGCCAGCCAATTCACTCTTGGCCAGGCCAATTATATCAATATAGCGTTCAATATTATATGGTCGCCGCATAATCTTCAGAATCCGATCCGATCCCGATTGCATCGGAATATGCAGATGTCGACATATGCGGCCGCCCGCATCGGCCATTACTCTTATTAAAGCGTTGTCCACTTCCTGCGGCTCTATCGATGATAGTCGCAGGCGTTTTATGTCGCTGTTATCCAGAATAAATTTGACCAGGGCGGCCGGTGAATTCAGATTTTTATAGCTGTACTGTCCGATATGTATACCGGTCAGGACAATCTCTTCAAATCCGGCCGCAGCCAGAGTATTTATTTCGTTTATTATATCATCATACGAACGGTTACTGAGTTCCCCCCGGACAAACGGTATGACACAATAAGCACAGCGCTGATTACAGCCATCTCCGATTTTAATCCAGGCGCGGTTATGCTCAAAAAAATCGTCGAGATATCCGGCCGGAGTGGCGACCTCCATATTTTCAAACAGCTCCGGAAATCGCTTTTTCAAAATCGTCACAATATTTTTCTTGTCGTGATTATTTACGACCAGATCGACGCCGTTTAATGAGGCTACTTTTTCGGAATCGGAATCGACATAACAACCGACAACCACCACTGTCGGCTTTTCCCTGCGTCCGGCTCGGGCGATAACATTACGACAGGTGGCATCGGCTCGACCGGTTACCGTACATGTATTAATAATGTATAAATCGGCCGTGTCTTCGAAATCGACGCGCCGAAAACCGTATGGCTTTAAATCGGCGGCGATACACTCGGTATCATACTGATTGAGCCGGCAACCGATTGTTTCAAAAGCGACTTTTTTCATACTGTCATTATAATTATTGCATTCAAAAAAATAAAGCGGCGAAAAGCCGCTTTATTTATCCGCCCGAATGCGGTCAGTTTATAAAAACATTATCCGTCACTCTTCGGAGGTTCATCCGTATCGGATTCTGTTTTGGGCATATCAGTCGAAATATCTTCGGCCGTCTTTTCCGAATCGGAATCCTCGGCAGCTATTTCATCAGTCGCGGTTTCATCAACCGGCGCCCCAGATTCTTCCTGAGCGTCCGTTTCCGGGATATCCGCAGCGGGAGCGGGAGTTTCGGTCGCACCGAAAGCCTCACCAGTCCGATCACCCATCGCATCTTCCATCGAAACGGTCCGTGTCGGATGTTTCGAAAGAAACTGATCAAGCTCGACCGCTTCCCGTTTCTTATAGTAGGCCGCCACCGACAAAACTATTTTATGGGCACCGCGGTCAAACTCGATGACCTGAATCGGTATTTGATCACCTTCGGCAAAGGCATCGGCCGGGTTTTCCAGATCCGCCTTGCCTAATTGATGGGTCGGGACAAATCCCTCGACATCGCCGTCCAGTTCCACCGTCACGCCGCGATCCATAACCCGCGTAATCGTTCCGAGACAATCGGTCTTGGGGGCATACTTTTTGGCGATTTCCGGCCAGGGATCATCATTGAGCTGTTTCAAACCAAGCGAGATGCGGCGATTTTCATGATCAATACGCAGAATCTTAATATCAATCTTATCGCCCTTTTTCATCAGTTCCGACGGATGCTGGACCCGTTTGGTCCATGACATATCGGAAATATGAATCAAACCGTCAATGCCCTCTTCAAGTTCGATGAAAGCACCAAAAGCGGTCAGATTACGAACCTTGCCTGATACAACTTTGCCAACCGGGTATTTGTCCTCGATAATCTCCCACGGATCCGGTTCCATCT
>CAZJLX010000493.1:0-2372 GCA_964546545.1 uncultured Ignavibacteriaceae bacterium
ATATACTGCGTGAAAGTATTGGAATGCAGATCGGCACACTGTTTTACCTTTTCAAAAGAATGCACTACACTTTCCGGGCAGTTCATCCAGGCAATTCGTAATCCGGGGGCAATTGTCTTGGAAAAGGTTCCCAGCGAAATGACCGCATCGCCGCCGATAGATTTCATGTTCGGAATATGTTCGCCCGAAAAACGTATCTCGCCGTATGGATTGTCATCGACAATCGGAATATCGTTTGCCGCTGCAACCTCGACCAGACGATGTCGGCGTTCCTCACTCATAGTAATGCCAGTCGGATTCTGGAATGTGGATACCGTATAAATAAATTTCGGCTTGTACTTTTTAATAGCCTCTTCGACCTTGTCGACCAGCATTCCCTCATGATCCATCTGGACCGTAGCATAACGAGCCTGATAAAAATTGAAAGCCTGCAAAGCGCCGACATAAGTTGGATATTCGGTTAAAATAAAATCGCCCGGCTCAATAAAGGCTCGGGCACATAATTCGATTCCCTGCTGAGAACCGGATGTAATAAGGATGTTCTCCATTGTTGTCTGAGCGCCAAAAGACATCTCACGTTCGGCAATAGCCTGACGCAACTGGGGAATACCCATGGAAAAAGAATACTGCATTGAGGCTGTCTGAAATTCATCGACGGCATCCAAGGCAGCCTGACGAAGCTCCTCTAGGGGAAACATATCGGGTGATGGATATCCACCGGCGAGTGAAATGACACCCGGCTGTGAAGAAATTTTCAAAATCTCGCGGATGATTGAAGCCTTGAGTTCCTTCACATAATTTACGAACGGCCACTTATGGGGCGAAGACATAACCTCCTCTGCATACGCTGTATTATCACTCATTTTAGTACCCTTAATTAAATATTTGTCTCTATTAAGAAGATAATATATGACCGCGAGATGTCAACCTTGAAAAGCAACAACTAAAGAGGATAATAAGTGTACATTTTGATTTGTTTTAGTGAAAAACTACAGCTTTGTCCCGGCTAATTTTATCGAATGGTTGCCGTATCTTTTACGAATTGAGTCTATCGCTGTACTCTCGGCATGCATTTTATCATTTTCTTTATCTTCAAGAAAACTTAACTGCCCGCTATCCTTTTTTTTCTCCAATTGAGCCACCTTTACTCCGAGCAGCCTGATCTTTACTTTCGGCCCATATTCCCGGGGAACCAGCCGCCGGGCGGTTTCATATATTATTTTGGCCTGATCGGTCGGACGATTGATCGTTTTATCGCGAGTGATCGTTTTAAAATCTGAGGAACGCACTTTCACCGAAATAGTACGCCCCAGATAGTTATCTTTTCGCAGACGAAGAGCGACCTTGTCCGACAGCCAGAGAAGGGTTGCATATATTTTTTCTATCTCCGAAATATCAACCGCCAGGGTCGTTTCATGCGACATCGATTTGTCGTTCGGTCGGTTTTCATAACTGTATACCTCATTATCATCGAAACAATGCGACACCGTAAAAAGCGACTCACCCGGTTTACCGAAATGTCCCCGCAGATTTTTTTTGTCTCGTTTGGCCAAATCACCGACGGTTATTATCCCGATTTTATTGAGCGCTTTTTTGGTCGACTCACCGACCCCCCATAAAGCATCAACCGGTCGGGGATAAAACAGTTTTTTGAAATCATCACGATCCATAATCGTCAAACCGTCCGGTTTGTTTTCTCCAGAGGCCATCTTGGCCAGATACTTGGTCGGCGAGATCCCGACCGATCCGGTCAGCGATAATTTATCGTTTATAATTTCTTTCATCTGGCACACCAGATTTTCGACACTGCCATACAGTTTATTACAGCCGCTGATATCAAGAAATGCTTCATCAATTGAAAATGGCTCGACAATCGGCGAGAATTTTTGAAAGATTTTTTGAAGTAAAGCCGAAGTATAGGTGTATCCGTTTAATGTGCCCGAAATATAAACCCCGTCCGGGCAGAGCTTCCGTGCCTGAGTTATCGGCATCCCCGAATGCACACCGTATTTGCGTGCTTCATAAGAACAGGTGGAGACGACCGAACGAAAGCGCGCATCCCCGCCGACAATCACCGGTTTGCCTCTTAATTCCGGGTAATTGCGTATCTCGACGGCGGCGAAGAAGGCATCCATATCGACATGCATGATTACCTTGTCCCATGTTTGGGTTCGGTCTACTCCACCCATATTTTGCTTATTACCCAGCTTGTTTGACGTTCATCGTAGGTTAACTGAAAAAAATTGGAGCCGCTGTCGACCACCGCATAGTGGTGTACTTTATAGGCGCCGATATCGGTTTTCCAGTCACCGGTCACCTCGTTGATTTTATAGACTCGCCCGTTCCAGCGAAAGCGCACCGGTTTCATTTTA